>DASXIH010000586.1:0-2889 GCA_036498125.1 Thermoanaerobaculia bacterium | reverse complement strand
GAAGGCGCTGCCCGGCCGGATGTTCGACGTCGGCATTGCCGAGGAGCACGCGGTCACCTTCTGCGGCGGGCTGGCGACGCAGGGGATGAAGCCGATCGCGGCCATCTACTCGACGTTCCTGCAGCGCGCGTTCGACCAGGTGTTCCACGACGTCGCGATCATGGATTTGCCGGTCGTCTTCGCCCTCGACCGCGCCGGCATTGCCGGCCAGGACGGGCCGACGCATCACGGCATTTACGACATGGCGTACCTCCGCGTCTTCCCGAACATGATCTGCATGGCGCCGAAGGACGAGAACGAGCTGCGGCACATGGTGAAGACCGCGTTCGAGACCGGGCATCCGACGTCGCTGCGCTACCCGCGCGGCAACGCGGTCGGCGTCACGATGGACCCGGAGATGAAGTCGCTTCCGGTCGGCAAGGGCGAGGTGGTCCGCGAAGGCGGCGCCGCGACGATCTTCGCGATCGGCGTCGAGGTCTGGCCGGCAATCGAGGCGGCGCAGATCCTCGCGAAAGAGAACATCGAAGTCGCCGTCGTGAACGCGCGCTTCATCAAGCCGCTCGATGACGAGTTGATCGCCCGCTTCTGCAAGCCGTACGCGAAGGTGATCACGGTCGAGGAAGGCTCGCTCGCCGGAGGCTTCGGCTCCGCGGTGATGGAGCGCGCGCAGCAGCTCGGCATCGAGAACGTCGAGTTCCACCGGATCGGCATTCCCGACGAGTACGTGCATCACGGTGCGCAGGACATCCTCCGCGCGCAGTACGACCTGCACGCCGAGGGCATCGCGCGCCGCGTGCGCGAGTTCCTCGGCGAGTCGATGCCGATTGCTGTCGGCAATGGCCGCGCGTAAGCGCCTCGACGTCGCACTGTTCGAACGCGGGATCGTCGACTCCCGCGCGAAGGCGCAGTCGCTGATCATGGCGCGGCGGATCCTCGTCAACGGTGCGCACGTCGACAAAGCCGGTGCGAACGTCAGTGACGAAGACGAGCTCGCGATCGAGGCGCTGGAGCATCCGTGGGTCGGGCGCGGCGGGATGAAGCTCGCGCATGCGTTGCAGGAGTTCGGGATTAGCGTCGAAGGGAAGACCTGCGCCGACGTCGGCGCGTCGACTGGCGGCTTCACCGACGTGATGCTGAAGAACGGCGCGCGCAAGGTCTACGCGATCGACGTCGGCTACGGCCAGCTCGATGTCTCGCTCCGCAACGACCCGCGCGTGATCAACCGGGAGAAGGTGAACGCGCGCTACCTCGACGAGTCGTCGTTCGACGAGCCGATCGAATTCGTCTCGATCGACGTCTCCTTCATCCCGCTGAAACTGATCCTCCCCGCCGTCGCGACGTTCCTCCGCGGCGAGCTGGTGGCGCTGATCAAGCCGCAGTTCGAGGTGGGGAAGGCCGACGTCGGCAAGGGCGGCATCGTGCGCGATGCCGTGAAGCGCGAAGAATCCGTTCAGTCAGTCGTCGCGTTCGCCCGCGAGCTCGGATTCGAAGTGAAAGGCGTGATCGAGAGTCCGGTCAAGGGAGCGGAGGGAAACGTTGAGTACCTCATGCACGCCGTTGTAGGTACTCCCGCAGACCTTCCCGCCACGACTCCGGAGCCACGCCCGTGACGCGCTCGTAGCGTTCGGTCGAGAGCACCGAGTACGCGGGCCGCTTCGCAGGCCGCGGGAACTCGTCGGTGCTGACCGGCTTCATGCGAGTATCCGCGCCGCTCTCCTCGACAATCGCCTTCGCGAAGTCGAACCAGGTGCACTCGTCCTCGTCGGCGTAGTGAACGATCCCGCGCGTGTCGAGCTGCGCCAGCCGGACGATCGCGGAGGCGAGGTGCGGCGTATACGTTGGCCGGCCACGCTGATCATCGACGACGCGCAGCAGTTCCGTCCCTTTGCGGATCTGGCCGCGGATCGCCTCGACGAAGTTCGGCCCATGGATGCCGAAGAGCCACGACGTCCGGACGATCAGGTGCTTCTCCGCGTGCGTTGTTGCCTGCTCGCCGAGGAGCTTCGAGCGGCCGTACGCGGAAAGCGGATGCGTCGTGTCGTTGATCTCGTACGGCGTCCGCTTGCTGCCGTCGAAGACGAAGTCGGTCGAGATCTGTACGAGCAGCGCGCCGGCGTCATTCGCCGCGTGCGCCAGGAACTCGACCGAGGATCCGTTGATCGCGTTGGCGAGCCGCTCGTCCTCTTCCGCCGCGTCGACCTTCGTGTACGCGGCGCAGTTGATGATGATGCTCGGCTTCTCGTCGCCGATCACCCGCGAAACGGCGCGCTGGTCGGTGATGTCGAAGTCCGACTTTGTCAGCGCCACGAACGACTCGTCGCGTTCCGAGAGCGCGTCGCGGAGGTCGTTGCCGACCATGCCGCCCGCCCCCGTGATCAGCCAGCGGTGCGTCACTTCTGTTTGACTTGCACCTTCACGCCGCGCGGGTCGCAGGGCGCAATCATGCCGAGGGCGGAGAAGGCGTAGAGGATGCGGGCATTCTCGCCGGCCGTGAGCGGCGGCGTCATCACGAGATCGCCGAGCGCATGGCGGCCGTCGACCGCGTCGAGCAGGTGCTGCTCGTCGGCGCCGAGGTGCATGTCCTCGATCGCCGCGTGAGTACGGTCGAAGAACGTCGTCTTCGTGCCGAGTCGCGCTACGAGGCCTTTCGCGTCGGGGATGAGGCGGACGCCGCGAACGATCGCGTCGGGCACGGAGATGTCGACCTTCACGAACTCCAGCGCCTTGTCGCGGCCGGGGGTGAAGGCGATGGTGCCGGTGGTCCAGCCGAAGATGGAGTCGATGATTGCCTGGATCTGGTCGTGGACGAGCACGAACAGATCCTCGGCGGTCAGCATCTGCATCTCGACGAGCGTGATGCCGTGCCGCTTGCCGGTGATTTTCATCCGC
>DASXIH010000585.1:0-4150 GCA_036498125.1 Thermoanaerobaculia bacterium | reverse complement strand
TGCCGATCTTCTCGACGTCATCGACGCCCATGATCGCCGCGGCGCGCGCGACGGAGTAATGCGCGTCGGCCGACGCGACGATCACCGGCCGCTCGCCGCCATGCTCCAGCCACCAGGCCCGCGCGGCGAGCAGCGCCGTGAGGTTCGCAGCGGACCCGCCGGAGACCGCGGTCCCTTCCGACTCCGCCGGATAGCCGGCGAGATCGGCGAGCCAGCGGATCACCTCGCGCTCGATCACCGTCCCGATCGGGCTCATCTCCCAAACGGCCGTCGAGTTGTTCAGTGCGGAGATGACGAAGTCGGCGATCACGGACGGCGCGAAGGGTGGGCAGACCTGGTGGCCGATGTAGGACGGGTGATGCAGCTGGATCGATTTCTCGGCGACCAATTTGATGGCATCGATCGGCGATCGATCGGCGCGGATCAGCTCGCGCAGCTCTTCGAACGGCGTCCAGTCGACGACCGGGCGCTGCTCGATGTTCGCGATGTGATCGAAGATCACGTCGACGGCTTCGTGAGCCAGGCGGCGCGCTTCGTCACCGAAACGTTCGATCGTCATCGGCGCGCGATTGTAGGACACTGCGCCGGTGGAAACGCCGGGCGCACTGCGCGCGCTCATCCTGCTCGCCGCGGGGGAGCTGATGGCGATGGGCCTCTGGTTCGGCGTCTCGGCAGTCGCGCCGCAGATCGCCGCCGAGTGGCACCTCGACTCCGGCACGACCGCGTGGCTGACGCTCTCCGTGCAGCTCGGCTTCGTCGCCGGGACGCTGCTCAGCGCGCTGCTCAATCTCGCGGACGTCATCAGCGCGCGCCGCCTCTTCGCGCTGACGGCGTTCCTCGCCGCGATCGTGAACGCGCTCCTCGCCGCGTTCGTGCACACGCCGGCGGCCGCGATGGTGCTCCGCTTCCTCACCGGAGCGTTCCTCGCCGGCGTCTATCCGCCCGGCATGAAGCTGGTCGCCACCTGGTTCCGCAAGTCCCGCGGCCTCGGCCTCGGCGTGGTCGTCGGCGCGCTGACGCTCGGCAAGGCGTCGCCGTATCTCGTCAACGCCGTCGGCTCGTCGAACTGGCGCATGAACGTCGGCGTGGCGTCGATCATCGCCGCGTTCGGGGCGCTCATCGTGGCGCTGTTCGTCCGCGAAGGGCCGTACGCCCTGCCGAATCAGCCGTTCGACTTCGCGCAGGTGACGCAGGTCGTCCGCAACCGCGGCGTGCGGCTCGCGAACTTCGGCTACTTCGGCCACATGTGGGAGCTGTACGCGATGTGGACGTGGATCCCCGCGATGATGCGCGCCAGCATCGCGAAGAGCGGCGACGCGCCGGTGCTCGCGGAGATCGCGTCGTTCCTCGTCATCGGCAGCGGCGCCGTCGGCTGCGTTGTCGCCGGACGCGTCGCCGACCGCATCGGACGCCCGGTCGTCGCCTCGACCGCAATGGCGATCAGCGGCACGTGCTGCATCGTCATCGGCGCGCTCTTCGGCCGTTCGCCGGTCTTGCTGCTGATCGTGGCCGCGATCTGGGGCGCCACCGTCGTCGCCGACTCCGCGCAATTCTCCGCCTGCGTCACCGAGCTCGGCGACCCGCGCTACATCGGCACCGCGCTCACGATCCAGACCTGCATCGGCTTTCTCCTGACAACCGTCACGATCCGCCTCATGCCCGTCCTCGTCGACCGCTTCACCTGGCACTACGCCTTCGCCGCCCTCGCCATCGGCCCATTCCTCGGCATCATCGCGATGCTGCGGCTGCGCGGCCTGACTCCTTCTCTCGCTTCGCCGTCCCTTGGGCGTAGCTCGAAAACGTCCGCCACTTGAAGCGGGAGGGAAGGTTCGGTTGTTGACCGTGCGCAGGTAAGCAACCGAAGCTGTGTCGTCGCCGGTACGCATCAGCTGAAGCGTCCACGACTCGATCCACTTGCCGTCGTAGTCCCACCCGACGTCGGTGGCCGAGACGGTGATCGTCTGGTCTTTCTGCGTGACGGTGAACTGCCCCGGTTTCACTTCCGTCCACTTTCCGCCGATCTCCATCGAGACGTGCGCCGTTCCGCCGCCGATCGACACCCTGTAACTCGCCTGCGATGGCCCAGCCGGCCCCGACTTCTCCCACTTCAGGGACAGGAGCCACTCTCCGGTGAAGTCGCTCTCGGAGGAGCTCGGGCATCCAAGCGCCTTCAGCTCGCCGCCCTCTTCGTCGAACACTTTCTTGGCCGCCGGATATCCGGCACAGATCGCACGCTTGAAGAGGTCCCGGCTCCGCGCGATCGAGGCGTCATCCTTCTCATGCGAGAGAACGACGGCGAGAAAGTACGTGGCCGCCGGGCTTCCGCTCTCCACCGCCTTGTCCAGCCATTCGATTCCACGCGCGCTGTCGTCGCCTTTCGCACGGTTCGTGAGCAATGCTCCCATCACGTACTGCGCTCCCGGAACGCCACCACGCGCCGGCTCCTCGCACTTCTTCAGCGCCTCGTCGACGGACGCGTGTGCGGCCTTGGTGCATTCGTCGTACGAGGCGGCGTAGTCGATCGGCGGAGCGTCGGCTGCGAACAGATGCGCGGCAAGAGACAGCGACAGCAGAATGTAAGGCATGGGACGAATATACGCGCGGGCCCCGAGCGTCGCTAGAATTGCGGCACACATGAAAACGATCGCAGCGCTCGCCCTGCTTGCGGCCTGCTTCGCGCCGGCCGTTCAGGCGCAGGAGCATGAGCATCACCATGAAATGCTCGGGAGCGTCTCGTTCCCGATCTCGTGCGCCGCGGAAACGCAGGAGGCGTTCAACCGCGCGGTCGCGCTCCTTCACTCGTTCGCGTACGAGGATGCGGAGCAAGCGTTCACCGACATCGCGAAACGCGACCCGCAGTGCGGCATCGCGTGGTGGGGCGCCGCGATGACGAACTACCACCAGGTGTGGCCGTCGCCCTACTCGCCCGCCGAGCTCGCGCGCGGGATCGAGGCGGCGAAGAAGGCCGAAGCCGCCGGCGCGAAGACGCCGCGCGAGCGCGCCTACATCGACGCGATCGCCACGTTCTATCGCGACAAGAACGCGCGTGCCTACGAAGAGAAGATGGCTGCGCTCTCCGCCGCCTATCCCGACGATGACGAGGCGGCAATCTTCTACGGCCTTTCCCTCGTCTCGCACGGCATGTCGACCCCGACCGACAAGACGTACACCTACCAAAAGAAGGCGGCCGGAATCTTCAACTCGCTCCTCGCGAAGCATCCAGACCATCCCGGCATCGCGCACTATCTGATTCACAGCTTCGACTATCCCGCGCTCGCGCCGCTCGCGCTCAACGCCGCGTATGCCTACGCGAAGATCGCCCCCTCCGCTCCGCACGCGCTGCACATGCCGTCGCACATCTTCGTCCGCCTCGGCATGTGGGACGAGACGATCGCGTCGAACATCCGCTCCGCGGACGCCGCCAAGGCGCGCGGCGCCAGCCTGCACCCCGGCACATTTGCCTTCGACTCGCTCCACGCGTACGACTACCTCACGTACGCGTATCTCCAGCGCGGCGAAGACGAGAAGGTTCGCAAGCTGGTCGACGAGATCGCCGGCATCAAGTCCGTCGACACCGAGAACTTTGCCGCCTATTACGCGATCGCCGCGATTCCGGCACGTTACGCAGTCGAACGGCATCGTTGGGACGACGCTGCCGCGCTCACGGTTCGCGCGGACCTGCCGTGGGACCGCTACGCGTACGCCGAAGCGATGACGCACTTCGCCCGCGCCCTCGGCGCCGCGCGCGGCGGCAATCCTTCAGGTGCTCGCGCCGACGTCGAGCGCCTCGCCGCCCTCCGGCAGAAGCTCCTCGATCAGCACAACCAGTACTGGGCCGATCAGGTCGACGTCCAGCGCCGTGCGTCCGAAGCATGGATCGCGTTCGCCGACGGCCACCGCGACGAAGCGCTGACCGCCATGCGCTCCGCCGCCGATCTCGAGGACTCGATGGACAAGAGCCCCGTCACCCCAGGCGCCATCGTCCCCGTCCGCGAGATGCTCGGCGAGCTGCTGCTCGAAACCAACCACCCCGCCGAGGCCCTCGCCGAATACGAAAAGTCGCTCACCGAATCCCCCAACCGCCTCAACGCCCTCACGGGCGCCGCGCGCGCCGCCCAACTCACCGGCGACCGCACAAAGGCCGCGACGT
>DASXIH010000584.1:0-2166 GCA_036498125.1 Thermoanaerobaculia bacterium | reverse complement strand
GAGGAGCCACAGCTCCTTGCGCAGCATCTCGCGCAGGCCGCCGATGTCGACCGGCGCGCGGTCGAAGAGCCGCGCGCCCGACGCTTTCTGCTGCGCAAGCTTGCCGAGCGTGCTCGCGCTGAAGCCTTTTTCGTTGACCTTCACGCCGCTGCGGTCGGCGACGGCGATGACCTTGACGTCGGCGCCGAGGGCGGAGCGGAGGTGCTTCTCCTGCGCGGTGAGCTGGCGCGCCAACTCGCGGCCGATCTGACCGAAGCCGAGGAGCGTCAGCTTTGACTCGCGAGCGCTGACGTCGGCGAGCGGGCGGATGCGGTCGAGCTGGTACTCGCGATGGAGCGCCTGCAGCGCGCGCGTCGCGTCGTCTTCGCCGATGGCGACGGTGATGTTCAATTCCGAGGAGCCCTGCGCGATCGCGACGATGTTGATCCGCTCATGAGAGAGCGAGCCGAACGTTCGGGCCGCGATGCCGGGCGTGCCGCGCATGCCGAGGCCGACGACGGCGATGAGCGCGATGCGTGTATCGGCGTTGATCCGATCGACGAGTTTCAGCCGGCGCTCATAGGCGAATGCTTCTTCGAGTGCGGCGACGGCGTGTTTCGCCTCGTTCGCCGGAACGACGAAACAGATCGACGACTCGCTCGACGCCTGGCTGATCATCGAGACGGAGTGTCCCGCGTTCGAGAGCGCGGTGAAGGCGCGGCCGGCGACGCCGGGAACGCCGATCATGCCGGAGCCCTCGATAGCGACGAGCGCCTGTTTGTGGATCGCCGTGAGCGCTTTCACCGGGTATTCGTTCGGCTTCACGTCATCCGCGATGCGCGTTCCCGGCTTCGAGGCGTCGAAGGTCGAACGGACGTGCAACGGGATCTTGCGGTCGACGAGCGGGATCATCGTCCGCGGGTGGAGCACCTTCGCGCCGTAGAACGCCAGCTCCGCCGCCTCGCGGTAGTGGAGCTCGGGAATGACGCGCGCGCCGGGGACCGGCTTCGGATCGGCGGTCATGAGGCCGTCGACCTCTTTCCAGAGCGTGAGCGCCTTCGCGTTCAATGACCGCGCGAGGATCGCGGCGGAGAAGTCGGTGCCGCCGCGGCCGAGGGTCACGAGCTCGCCGTCGGGACCGGTGCCGATGAAGCCGGGCATCACGACGATGCGTTTCTCGTCGATGAGCGGCGCGAGGTGCTTTTTCGCGGCGCGCTCGCAGCGGGTGAGGTTCGGCCACGGCGTGCCGTGGCGGCGTTCGGTTGCGATGACCTCGGTGGCGTCGACGTATGTCGCGTGGAGGCCGAGCTCCTCCAGGTACGCGGTGAAGACACGCGCCAGCAGCCGCTCGCCGCGCGCGACGAGGGCATCCTGGGCGCGGGTCGTCAGCTCACCGAGGACGGCGATCGAGTCGCACATGGCGCGCATCTCGTGCGTCGCGTCCTGCGCCGCCCCCTGCAATGCCTCGGCGCGCGGGCGGTTGCCGATCAGCGCGCGGATGATGTCGGTGTGCCGCAGCTCGAACTGCTTCGAGGCCGTGAAGTAGCCGACGCGGTCTCCGCGCAGCGCCGCGCTCGCGGCGCCGAGGATGAGGTCCGTCACGCCGTTCATCGCGGAGACGACGACCGACACGTGCGGCGCCACTCGCTGCACGTGTGCAGCAGCGGTGCGAATCGCGTCGGCAGTGCCGACGGCAACTCCCCCGAACTTATAGACCTCGAGCCTGGACGTCACCGGCGGAAACTATATCTGTGAGTGGGGAGTTGGGAGTCGGGAGTGGAGTCACGGCGACTCCCTACTCCCGACTCCCTACTCACGCTCTCACCCCGCGATACACGTAGGCGACGCCGAACATCAGTCGCTCGTATTCAATCGACTGAAACGCGGCGCTCTCGTGCATGAGGCGGACGAACGCGTCGCCGGACGGGAACGCTCCGGCGCTGCGGTCGAGATACTCGTACGCCGCCTGCTCGCCGGTGACGATGCCCCCGACGCGCGGCAGGATGTGCCGCCTGTAGAAGTCGTAGAGCGCGCGGAAGCCGCTGTTCGGCGGCTGTCCGAACTCGAGGATCATGACGCGGCCGCCGCTCTTCACGACGCGCGCGAGCTCGCGGATGCCGGCGCGCGGATCGGCGACGTTGCGGATGCCGAAGGCGATGGAGCTGACATCGAACGACGCGTCGTCGA
>DASXIH010000583.1:0-3226 GCA_036498125.1 Thermoanaerobaculia bacterium | reverse complement strand
GTTGGCTCAATGAGACGCAGGATGCAGCGTCCAACCGTTGTCTTTCCCGAGCCCGACTCGCCGACCAGTCCGAGCGTCTCCCCTCTGTTGACGGAGAAGGTGACGCCATCGACCGCCTTCACGTTTGCCACGGTCCGCGCGAGGAGGCCGCGTTTCACGGGGAAGTACTTCCTGAGCTCGCGGACGACGAGGAGGGTCGCCTCTTCCCTCGAACCTCGAACCTCGACCGTCAAGTTCCTATCCTTTCGGGATCAGCTTGGTCCCCATGAAGATAGCAACGTGCGGTGTGTCTCTCCCCTACCGGCATGAGCGCCGGCTCGTTGCCGTAGCAGATCTCCATGACGTCGGGGCAACGGGGGTTGAACTTGCAACCCGATGGCAGGTTCGTGATCGGCGGGACCATGCCCGCGATGGTCGGCAGACGCACTCCTTTTTCGTTCAACGTCACGCTAGGGAGCGATTTCAGAAGTCCCCGCGTGTATGGATGCGCAGGGCGCTCGAAGAGGTCACGGACGCTCGCCTCTTCGACAATGCGGCCGGTGTACATGACGACGACGCGCTCGCAGAACTCCGCGACGACGCCGAGGTCGTGGGTGATGAGGAGAATGGCGAGGCCGAGCTTTTCCTGGAGCCGGCCGAGGAGCTCCATGATCTGCGCCTGGATCGTGACGTCGAGCGCGGTCGTCGGCTCGTCCGCGATCAGGAGCTCCGGATCGCACGAAAGGGCCATCGCGATCATCACGCGCTGCCGCATGCCGCCCGACAGCTGGTGCGGGTAGTCCTCGAGACGCTTGATCGGATCGGGAATCGAGACGAGCTCCAACATCTCACCCGCCATCCGCCACGCCTCTTTCTTCGAGACGTCCTTGTGAATGCGAATGGCCTCGGCGACCTGCGCGCCGATCTTGAATACGGGGTTGAGCGACGTCATCGGCTCCTGGAACACCATCGCGATGTCGTTGCCGCGGACGTTCCGCATCTCTTTTTCGGACAGCCCCGCAAGGTCGCGGCCGCGGAACTTGATCGACCCGCCGGTGATCTTTCCGGGCGGCGCGACGAGACGCATGACCGACATCGCGGTCACGCTCTTGCCGCAGCCCGACTCCCCGACCAGCGCGACCGCCTCCCCTCGCCGGACGTTGAACGACACGTTGTCGACGGCGTGAACGATGCCGTCCGCCGTGAAGAAAGAGGTGCGGAGATTCTCTACCTCCAGTATCGCGCCGGCCGGACTGGCGTCGATGTCGGCGACGGCTTCTCCCCGCAAACCGACGCTCTGCTGGACCTCAGTCACGCTGCGCATCGTAGCAAGAGGGAGGCCGAGGTACATTGGTGAGATTGAAAACGGACCAGCATTTCGAGGACAGGATTGTCGAACGCGAGATACGCCGCGAGTGGTGTGAGCGCGTGGTCGCCAATCCAATCGAGGTGCGGAAGCAGTACAACGGTAGATACCGGATGTGGGGGTTCATCGTGGAGCGTGGAAAGTTTCTCAGGGTAGTGCTGTTGGAAGATAGAGAGACGTACTACACGGCGACTTGGGACAGACGGTACAAGGTACGGCCATGAAGGTGCACTACTTCGAAGACAGTGACTCAGTCATGATGACCTTTCGCGAGGGTGCGAAATACGACAACTCAGAGGAGATCGCCGAGGGTTTCGTTGTCGATTTCGACGAAGCAGGGCGTCCGATGGGCTTGGACATCGAAGATGCGAGTAAGGTCTTCAATATCGACTGGCTTAGGCAGCACGCCTACGAAAAGGAAGAGCTCAAGACTGGCTCGATGATCCGAGATGCTCCGCTGAAAGACGAAAACTAGCGCTTCGTGAACCGCGACAGGGTGGCGCGGGCTTCGGGGACGCCGAGGGCGATGGTGGCGGCGAAGTAGAGGACGCCGAAGGTGCCGCAGACGACGGCGCCGTTCACGATCGGCGGGAGATGGTGGCGGAGGTAGAAGTTCACGCCCGCGCCGGCGGCGCCCGCGATGAGTGCGGAGCACCATAGACGGAGCAGGTAGCTGGGCGGGATGCGTATGGCGCCGATGCGGCGCGCGAGGCCGCGGCGCAGCAGGAGGAATTCGAGCCAGCCGGCGATGCCTGCCGTGGCGGTGAGCGCGATCCCGCCGATTGCCCGGGTGTTGCCGCCAACGAGCGGGATCGGGACGTGCGCGAACTGCAGGAACTGGATCAGGAGTGGACGAAGCGGCAGCGCGAAGATCCATCCGAGGGCTCCGGTGAGCGCGACGCGGATCATCGCGTAGCGCAGCGGCGTCTTCGTATCGCGCAGGGCGTAGAACGCGTTGGAGTAGAGACGTCCGAGGGTGATCGCGAGGAGGCCGAGCGTCGAGCCGATGAGGATGTACCAGACGATCAGCGTGTCGTCGCGGTGGAACCGCCCTCCCTGGTAGAGCGCCGCGATGATCGCGTCGCCGATGCAGATGAACGCCATCACCGACGCCACGACGAAGAACGCGATCTGGCGGAGCCCGCGCTCGAGGCGTTTGCGCATCCCCGCGGCGATCTCCTCGGGCGTCCCGGTCATGCGCGACAGCTGCGGCAGCTCGGCCGCGGCGACCGACATCCCGAAGAGGCTGATCGGCAGGAAGCTCACGATCTGTGCGTACGAGAGCGCGGAGACGGCCGCCGTGCCGAGAAGTGTTGCGAGGAGGTTGTCGATGTAGCCGCTCAGTTGCACGACGCCTTTGCCGACGATGACGGGCGTGAAGTTGCGGATCACCTCCCGCACCGGTTCCAGGGTCGTATCGATGGCAAAGCGGAGTTGCTTCTCATAGCGGAAAACGCCAGGCAGTTGGATCGTGAACTGCGCGAAGGCGCCGATCACCATCCCCCACGCGACGAGCACGACGAGAGAACGGTCGCTGGTCCGTCCGCCGAAGATGAGCAGCGTCGTGACCAGAACGATGTTCATGCACATCGGCGCGACGTAAGAGAGGAAGAATTTGTGGTGGCTGTTGAGTATGCCGAGGCACCAGGCGGAGAGAACGAGAAGGCCGACGCCGGGCCACATGGTGCGGACGACGGTGATCGTCACGTCGCGGATTGCGCCGTGGTATCCGGGCGCGATGGCGAACAGGAGCCACGGCGTCAGGAGGACGCCGATCAGGACGAGAATCGCGATGGTCAGCGCCAGGAGCGACGCGACGATTCCCGCGACGCGCCCGGCGGTCTCTTCGTCGTTTTCCGCCAGCAGCCGTGCGTAGACCGG
>DASXIH010000582.1:0-3241 GCA_036498125.1 Thermoanaerobaculia bacterium | reverse complement strand
GGCCGCACGGCCGTTTCGAGACGCCGGACGGCGAGAACGGCATCGCGGTCGGCCGCTACCTCGCAACGCGCCTCGGCGTACACGCGGGCGACGCGATCAGCGTCACGGTGCCGAGCGAAGGGGAGTCGTTCCTCCCGCGCAGCGCGACGTTCGTCGTCACGAACGTCTTCTCGACCGGCTTCTACGAGTACGACGCGCGCTGGCTGTTCATCGACCTCGCGGAATCAGGGCGCCTCGCGGGTATTCAGGGTGCCGCGAACCTCGTCGAGGTGAAGCTCGCTCCGGGCGCCTCGATCGATGAAGTGACGAACGACATCGGCCGCCGCACCGATCACCGTTACGCCGTCAGCGACTGGCGCGACATGAACCGGCAGCTCTTCTCGATGCTGAAGATCCAGCAGCTCGTGCTGTTCATCGTCATCGGCCTGATCGTCTTCGTCTCGACGTTCAACATCGTCTCGACGTTGATCATGACGGTGCACGAGAAGCGGCGGGAGGTCGGGATCCTGACGTCGATGGGTGCGGGGCAGCGGATGGTCAGCCGCGTCTTCCTCTGGTACGGCACGATGGTCGGCGTTGCCGGCACGGTGACCGGCGTGGTTCTCGGCGTGGTGATCTGCTGGATCATCACGCGGTTCCACCTCGTCTCGTTCCCGCCGGAGATCGCCGAGGTCTATTTCGTGTCGTCGATTCCCTTCGTGACGCGGGGGAGCGACATCGCGATCATCGCCGCGTTCTCGATCATTGTCTCGTTCCTCGCCACGATCATCCCGTCACTGCGCGCCGCGCGGCTGAACCCGATCGCGGCGCTGCGGCACGAGTGATCACCATGAATCGCTGGCGCCGCCGCCACCGCCGTCTCCGCCACCTCCGCTGAAGTCGGAGGAAGAGGACGACGATGAGTCGCTCGACGAGGAGCTGCTGTAGTCCGACACGTAGCCGGTTCCGGTCGCCCCGCTCCACCTGCGGCGCTTGGCGATGGACAGGATGATCACGAAAGCCAGGAACCCGAGGAAGAAGACGAACACCGGTACCGTCGAAGCCACATTCGCCTCGGCCACCGAGTGCCCGCTGCCCTTGTACGACTCGCTGCCGATCGTGTTCAGGATTGCTTCGACCCCGTGCTCGACCGCGCCGTTGTAGTCGCCCGACTGCAGGCGCGGCTTCATGATCGTGCTCGTGATCAGTTTCGACTTTGCGTCGGTCAGGCTCCCTTCGAGCCCGTAGCCGACCTCGATCCGCATTTTGTGGTCGTCGGTGAAGACGAACAGGATGACGCCGTTGTCCTCCTTCGCCTGGCCGGGCGCCCACTCGTGGATCGCCTGCGCGCTCATCTCTTCGAGCGTCGTTCCCTGCGGCACCTTCTTGTCGACGTAGACCAACACCTGATCCGAGGTCCGCTCCTCGAAGGCCTTCAGCTTCTGGTTGAGCTGTTCGGCTTTGTCGGCGGAGAGCGCGCCCGCGTTGTCGGTGACGTAATGCGCCGGTTTGGCGGGGAGGGGAATCGCGAGGAGGAAACTGAGGAAGAGAGTCGAGAACATGGTGCTTATAATGCGCGAAAAATGCCTGCCGCCCGGCTCATTCTCGAAGACGGAACCATCTACTCCGGCGAATCGTTCGGTTCGCCTGAGACGACGATCGGCGAGGTCGTGTTCAACACCTCTCTCACCGGCTACCAGGAGATCGCGACCGACCCCTCCTACCGCTTCCAGATCGTCGTCATGACCTACCCGCACATCGGCAACTACGGTGTGGAGCAGAGCGTCGAGCAGAGCGACGCGCCGCAGGTCGCCGGCTTCGTCGTCCGCGACGTGGTCGAGGAGCCGTCGAGCGCGCACGCGCAGATGTCCCTCGGCGAGTACTTCGAGAAGACGAAAGTCGCCGCGATCGCCGGGATCGACACCCGCGCGCTGACGCGGAAGATCCGCACCGAAGGGGCGATGCGGGGAATGATCACCACGGACGATCGCCCGGCCGCAGAGCTGCTGGAAGAGATCCGCCGCGCGCCGTCGATGAGCGGGCTCGATCTCGTGCAGCGCGTCACCGCGCTCCGCCCATATCCGTTCGACGAGCACCCGGCGTCCGCGCGGCACCGCGTCGCCGTCTACGATTTCGGCGTCAAACGCGACATCCTCCGGCAGCTCGTGCGGCAGAATTGCGAGGTCACCGTTTATCCGGCGACGACGCATGCCGACGAGATTCTCAACCGCAACTTCGACGGCGTCCTCCTCTCGAACGGTCCCGGCGATCCCGAGCCGGTGACGTACGCGCAGGACAACATCCGCCAACTGGTCGGCAAGATCCCGATCTTCGGCATCTGCCTCGGCCACCAGCTCCTCGGCCTCGCTCTCGGCGGCCGGACGTATAAGCTCAAGTTCGGCCATCGCGGCGGCAACCATCCGGTGAAGGACCTTCGCTCCGGCCGCGTCGAGATCACCGCGCAGAATCACGGCTTCTCCGTCGATCCCGACTCGCTCTCGGAGAACGACGTCGAGTACACGCACATCAATCTCAACGACCAGACGCTCGAAGGCTTCCGCCACCGCCGCGAGCCCGCCATCGCCGTCCAGTACCACCCCGAAGCCGCCCCCGGCCCCCACGACTCGTTCTACCTGTTCGGCGATTTCGTGAAGATGATGGACGAGTGGAAGGAGCGGTGACGTGCGCGCAGCGGAGTTCTACCGCGCAGTAACGATGGACCGTGCCGATCTGCTCGAGCGCCTTCTCTCCCTCTTCGAACGCGAAGGCATCCGCTATTGCATCATCGGCGGGCTGGCGGTGAATGCCTACGTGGAGCCGCTGGTCAGTCTCGATCTGGACGTGGTGGTCGCACCCGAGCAGATCAATCGGCTCGAAGCGCTGCTTGCCGAGGAGTTCGAGGTTGCCGAGTTCCCGCACAGCTTCAACGTAAGCGATCCGAATTCATCGCTGCGTGTGCAAATCCAGAAGGACGGCCGCTATGGAGGGTTCGTCGGCCGGTCCGAGATGCATGAGGTGCTCGGTCACGAAATGCGGGTAGCTTCCGTCGACGATGTGCTGCAGGGAAAGATCTGGGCCGCGAGCGATCCGGACCGGCGAGAGAGCAAGCGAAAAAAGGATTTGCTCGATATCGCACGGATCGTTGAAGCGTTTCCGCATCTTCGGGATCGGGTTCCGCTGTCACTGTTGTGAGCCTTCGGGGCGATCAAACATCGCGCTGAGATCGCGGAAGCTGATTGTCTTCTCGCAAAAGGTAAACGTG
>DASXIH010000581.1:0-3171 GCA_036498125.1 Thermoanaerobaculia bacterium | reverse complement strand
CTTCGTGATCGGGCTCGTTTACTACCTGGCCAAGTACGCCGCCTACACCGTCCCGGCCAGTCCGTTTTATACCGACGCGCGGCTGATCGGCGTGGCGCTGTTCGAGTCCTATATCTTCCCGTTCGAGATGGTGTCGATCCTCTTGCTCGCCGCGATCGTCGGCGCGCTACAGCTCAGCAGCCGGAGCGTGCAGTCGTGATTCCGACGAACTGGTTCCTCATCCTCAGCGCGATCCTCTTCGCCATCGGCGTCTGCGGCGTCCTGACGCGGAAGAACGGCATCACCATCTTCATGTCGATCGAGCTGATGGTGAACGCGGTGAACCTGACGTTCCTCGCCTACGCGAGGCAGTTTCATCAGCTCCACGGACTAATCTTCGTCTTTTTCGTGATGGCGATCGCGGCCGCAGAAGCGGCGGTCGGGCTCGCCATTTTCATCTCGCTCTTCCACCACAGGGAAACGATCGACGTGGATGAAGCGAATCTGATGCACTGGTGATCTGGCGTAAAGGTCGCAATCTTCAGCTCGTAAGGAGCCGAAGATGGACAAGACCGACAAGCTCATTGACTGGAGAGAAAACGAGAGGAAGGACAGCAATCGCGACGGGATCGATGACCGCATCGAGCCGGCGATTCCGGACGTCTCGGCAGGGTCGCGCAAGCTCGCGGAAAGGCTGAAAAACGATCCGCTGGCTGATCCGGTCTTGACCGGAGGCGATCTCGACGCGGATTTCGAGCAGGCGCAGTTCACCGGCGACGAATCGGCGGTCTCGAGCATGCCGACGCCGGAGAACAACGTCGTCGAAGAGATCGGCGAGGCGATGGGAGTCACCTACGCTGACAACGAGGAGCTGAAGGCAGGAGAGAAAGAACGGAGTCGCGATCGGAAACGGTGGGAGCTCGATCCCGCTTCTTCCGAGGATTATCAGGACCGCTCGCGAGACGAATCGAGGTAATCGCGGCGTGAGGCACTCCTCACGTCGCGGGACGTGAGGAGAATGCTCAATCATCTTTGGCTCATACCCGCCGCGCCGTTCATCGGCTTTCTGCTGAACGGACTGTTCGGCAAACGCGCCGGGAAGTCGTTCGTTTCGGTCATCGCGCTCGCCGGCTCCCTCGGCGCAGCGCTCCTCGGCACGACCGCGATCTTCCAGTACCTCCACGCCTACCCGCAGCACGAGCGCTTCGTCAACGTCGTCTTCAACTGGTTCCAGTCGGGGAACGTCGGCGCCGACGTCGCCTTCCAGCTCGATCCCCTCTCGATCGTCATGCTGCTCGTCGTCACGTGGGTCGGCTTCCTGATCCACGTCTACTCCGTCGGTTACATGCACGAAGACGACGGGTACTGGCGCTACTTCGCCTACCTGAACTTCTTCCTCGCCGAGATGCTGATCCTCATCCTCGGCAGCAGCTACCTGCTGATGTTCGTCGGCTGGGAAGGGGTCGGCCTCTGCTCGTACCTCCTCATCGGCTTCTACTACAAGACCGACTACGCGCCGGCCGCCGGCAAGAAGGCGTTCATCGTCAACCGCATCGGCGACTTCGGCTTCCTCGTCGCGATGTTCCTGATGTTCGCCTACTTCGGCAGCGTCGACTTCGCGCGAGTGGCGCAGGTGGCGGCGGGGGGCGGCATCTCGCCGTCGCTCATCACCGCGATTTGCCTGCTGCTGCTCCTCGGCGCGTGCGGTAAGAGCGCGCAGATTCCGCTCTACGTCTGGTTGCCGGACGCGATGGCCGGCCCCACGCCGGTCTCCGCCCTCATCCACGCCGCGACGATGGTCACCGCGGGCGTCTACATGATCGCCCGCACCAACGTCCTCTACACGCACTCCCCGTCCGCCATGATGGTCGTGGCGATCATCGGCGGCGCGACGGCGCTCTTCGCCGCGACGATCGGCCTCCGGCAGTGGGACATCAAGAAGGTCCTCGCCTACTCCACCGTCTCGCAGCTCGGCTTCATGTTCATCGGGGTCGGCGTCGGCGCGTTCAGCGCGGGCATCTTCCACCTGGTGACGCACGCCTTCTTCAAAGCGTGCCTCTTCCTCGGCTCCGGCAGCGTGATCCACGCGATGGGCGGCGAGCAGGACATGCGCAAGATGGGCGGCCTGCGCACGAAGATCCCGCAGACCTACCGCACCTTCGCGATCGCGACGTACGCCATCGCCGGCCTCCCGCTCGCCGCAGGCTTCTTCTCGAAAGACGAGATCCTCGCCAGCGCGTGGGCCACGCCGTACTTCCCCGCGGTCGGCAAACTGGTCTGGCTTCTCGGAACCCTCGCCGCCTTCTGCACCGCGTTCTACATGTACCGGCTCGTCTACCTGACGTTCTTCGGCGAGTTCCGCGGAACGCATGAGCAGGAACATCACCTCCATGAGTCGCCGCCGAGCATGGTGGGGCCGCTCTGGATCCTCGCCATCCTCGCGGTCTTCGGCGGCCTCCTCGGACTACCGAACGTCTTTCACTTCATGCCGGGCTTCCTCGGCCACTGGCTCGAGCTGCCGGAGATCGAGATTCCGGCGGCGAGCGAGTGGACCGTCATGCTGATCTCCACCGCGATCGCGATCGCCGGCTGGCTCGTCGCCCGCTCCCTCTACAAAGACAAGCAGCTCGCGAGCGACGCGGCGTTCGAGCAGCGCTCCCCCGCCATCGCGCGAGCGCTGGAGAACAAGTGGTACGTCGACGAGATCTACGGCGCGATCGTCGTCCGTCCGCTGGAGCGGGTCGCGCTCTTCTTCTGGAAGGTGGTCGACGCGATCATCGACGGCACCGCGGCGCTCATCGGCTGGGTCGTCGCCGGCGCGGGTGACCTCCTCCGCTTTTTCCAGACCGGCAACGTCCGCAATTACGCGCTGATGTTCTTCCTCGGCGTCATCGTCTTCCTGTGGATGGTGGTGTGATGTTGCTCAGCACCATCCTCTGGCTCCCGATCGCCGCCGCAGTGCTGCTGGTCTTCTTCCCGCGCCGCGCTCCGGGCGCGATCAAGATCTTCGGCTTCGCCGCCTCGCTGGGGACGTTCATCATCTCGCTCGGCATCCTGCCGCGCTTCACCGAGGTCGCCGGCTTCCAGCTCGTCGAGCAGCACAACTGGATTCCGCAGTGGGGCATCCACTACGGCCTCGGCGTCGACGGCATCTCGCTCTGGCTGGTCCTGCTGACGACGCTGCTCACTCCG
>DASXIH010000580.1:0-5648 GCA_036498125.1 Thermoanaerobaculia bacterium | reverse complement strand
ACCATCAGCACGGCCAGCGCGACGGTGATCAGGATACCGACGCGGATCGTTTTGTCTTTGGAAGTGGGGGCCATATCTCCTATCCGGGTTGCGCAGCACTAACCATACTCGACCGCAGAAAATCGCGCAGCACGGGGTGATCGGAGTTGCGCGCCTCTTCCATCGTCCCGACCCACTCGAAAATGCCGCGGTTCAGGAACGCGATGCGGTCGCCGACCGAAAAGGCCGACTGGATGTCGTGCGTCACAACAACCGATGTGACGTTGAGTTTCGACTGCAGATCGATGATCAGCTCGTTGATCTTCTGGGCCGTGATCGGATCGAGGCCGGTGGTCGGCTCGTCGTAGAGGATCATCTTCGGATCGAGCACGATCGACCGCGCCAGGCCGACGCGTTTCCGCATACCGCCCGAGAGGTCGACCGGCATCAGGTGCTCGGTGTTCGGGAGGTTCACGAGCTCCAGCCTCTCGCGGACTGCCCGCTCGATCTCCTCCTCGGTCATCTCGGTGTGCTCGCGCAGCGGGAAGGCGACGTTCTCGAAGACGGTCATCGAGTCGAAGAGCGCACCGCTCTGGAAGAGCATCCCGAACTTCTTGCGGACGCGGTACAGCTCCTCTTCCGGCAGATGGGTGATGTCTTCGTCCTCCACCAGCACGCGGCCCTCGTCCGGCGCTTCGAGGCCGAGCATGTGGCGGAGCGTGACCGATTTGCCGGTACCCGATCCGCCGAGGATCACGAGGACCTCGCCGCGATAGACCTTCAGGTTCACGCCGCGGAGGACGGCCTTCGAGCCATACGCCTTGTACACGTCGATGAACTCGACGAAGACGTCGCGCATGTGCCGCCGGCGATCGGGAGTCGGGCGCTCTTCCGCCCGGCGTTCCGGTGTGAGGGTGTTCGTCATCCCTTGTTCATCAACGTCATCCAATGAGGAGAAACAGCTTAGTGAGAAAGAAATCCATGATCAAAACGGTGATCGCCCCGGAAACGACGGTCACCGTGGTGGCACGACCCACGCCATCCGCTCCGCCCGTCGTGCGCAGGCCGTTGAAGCAGGCGATCAATCCGATGGCGAATCCGAAGAAGAGGGTCTTCATCACGCCCGAGGCCAGGTCGTTGAACGCGACGGTCTCGATGACGCTGCGAAGGTAGAAGCTCGCATCGAGATGGAGGTTGCCGGTGGCGATCAGAAGTCCGCCCATGATGCCGACGAAGCAGGAGATGACGGTGAGCAGCGGGAACATCACGGTCGTCGAGAAGACGCGCGGGAAGACCAGCTTCCGGATCGGATTCGTGGCGAGCGCACGCAAGGCGTCGATCTGTTCGGTCACCTTCATCGTCCCGATCTCCGCGGTCATGCCGGCGCCGACGCGGCCTCCGACCATGAGCGACATCAGCACCGGCGCGAGCTCGCGCACCAGCGAGAGCGAGACGACTTTGCCGATGAACAGCTTCCCGCCGAATTCCGCGAGCGAGTACGCCGTCTGCAGCGCGAGCACCATCCCGATGAAGAGCGACGTGATCGCGACGATGGAGAGCGACCGCACCCCGATCGACTCGAACTGCGCGATCACGAGGTCCTTCTCGTAAGGCCCTCGGAAGATCATCTGCAGCACGTCCCACCCGAGCTCCGACAGCTCGCCGACGTACTGCATCGTGTCGGTGAACTTCGCCCGCGTACGCGGGAAGAACCGCGTACCGGTGACCGGGGCCAGATCAGCGGTGGTACTCATGGTTGGATCTTAAAGAAAACTTTAATAGAGACTCATCGAATTAAAGGTTTGGGCTGAAACCTTTAATTGGTTGATAATTTGGTTAGGTCAACGATGCAAGTCGAGGATTTCACAAACCCGTCGGGAACGATTACCTTAACGTCGGAAGGCGCTTCCGCATTCGTCCCCGCGCCACTTCCACCGCAGTTGCAGGTTTCGTGGTCCCTCACCCAACGCCTTGCAAAGGCTGAGCGCGCTCTCGGCAGACTAGCTGGAATCGGCAAGACGTTACCGAATCCACATCTACTGATTCGACCGTTTGTTCGCCGGGAAGCCGTGCTGTCGAGCCGAATTGAGGGGACCCAGGCGTCAGCCACAGACCTTCTCCTTTTCGAGGCGTCAGGTGAACCCTCGTCGGACGTAACCGACGTACGCGAAGTGGCCAACTACGTTCGTGCCCTCGACTATGGTCGAAAACGGTTGGCCGAGCTTCCGATCAGTCTCCGGTTCCTGCGCGAGATCCACCTGAAACTCATGCGGGGTGTTCGAGGCGATCAACACGCTCCCGGGGAGTTTCGAGCCATCCAGAACTGGATCGGACCACCCGGCTGCTCGATCGCGAACGCGACATATGTTCCGCCCGCCGTTCCTGCGATGCATGAAGCGTTAGACGCATTCGAGAAGTATCTCCACGCTAAGACCGACCTCCCTCTGCTCGTGCGGTGCGCATTGATTCACTATCAGTTCGAGGCGATTCACCCATTCCTGGATGGGAATGGACGTGTCGGTCGTCTTCTCATCGCATTCCTGCTCGAAAGTGAGCATGCGCTCGAGCAACCACTCCTGAATCTCAGCGCCTTTTTCGAGCGGAATCGCAGGGACTACTACGAACTTCTTCACGCGGTCAGCCGGAGGAGCGAGTGGACAGATTGGATCATGTTCGTTCTGCGTGGCGTTGAGGAACAGGCTGACGATGCGATCCAACGCTCAGACTCTATGTTGTTGCTCTGGAGAACCTATCGAGAGAGAGTAGCAGTGGCACGAACATCGGCACTCCTGGCCGCGATCGTCGACGAGCTTTTTGCCTCTCCTGCGACGACGATTGCTCGAGTTCGCGACCGGCTCGGGATTACCTATCCTTCCGCAAAAAATAACGTAGACAAGCTGGTTGACTTCGGGATCCTCACCGCGCCAAAGGACGAGGGTAGAAACAGGATCTTCGTCGCCGACGAGATCATCCGGACCGTCGAAGCGCCGTAGGAGCTACTGTCCGCCGAAAATGCGGCGCAGGAGGCCGCGGATGCCACGGGCGGGGCGGCGCTGGTCGGCGGGGCGTTGCTGTTGGGGCAGCGTTTGGGGCTGGGACATGTCATTCGGCAGCTGTCCGTCGGCGCGTTCGGTGTTCATCTGCTGCATCGGGTCCTCGCGCAAGAACGGGATCGGTTCGCCGCTCCCTGCGTGCAGCGGACAGACTGACGCGGGCTCGGTGCCGGAGACGAATATCTCGCTTCGCGTCTGCGGGCAGAACGGCGTCGCGAGCATGCCGCTCTGCGGGTCGATCTCGCGGTCGACGACGTCTTCGGGGCGCTTCCAGTCGACGTCCGGGACGAGGCCGGCGATGCGGTTCATGTGCTGCGTCCAGATCGGGACGCATGCTTCACCGCCCGCCAGCCGGATGCTGTGGTTGTCGTCGAAGCCGACCCAGACGAGCGAGAGGATGCGCGGCGAGTAACCGATGAACCATGCGTCGTGGTAGCTGCTGGTCGTTCCGGTCTTGCCGGCGAACGGCCGCGTGAAACCGAGAGTCCGTGCCTTGGCTGCAGTCCCGTACACGAAGTCGTCCTTGAGCATGTCGTTCATGACATACGACACGCTCGCCGGCGCCACGCGTTTCATCTTCACCTCGCGCGACTCGAGGAGCTTGCCGTCGCGCGTGGAGACCGCGAGGATCGAGATCGGCTCCGCTTTGACGCCGAGATTCGCGAACGCAGAGTAGGCGAACGCGATCTCGAGCGGCGTCACCTCGAACGCGCCGAGGGCCATCGAGGGATACGGTTCGAGGCGCGATTCGATCCCGATCGTCGAAGCTGTCTTCATCACGTTCGGGACGCCAACATCGATCGCCGCACGAACGGCGGGGATGTTGTACGAGTACGCCAAGGCGGTACGAACCGTGACGCGTCCGTGGTAGCGGAGGTCGTAATTCTGCGGCTCCCAGACGTTGTTCCCGACGCGGACGCTGATCGGCGAGTCGTCGAGAACGGTCGCCGGTGTGAATGCCTGCTGGCCGCGCGCGGGATCCATCGCGGTCGCGTACACGAACGGCTTGAAGAGCGATCCCGGCTGGCGCTTCGCCTGGATCGCACGGTTGAACTGCGTCTTCGAGTAGTTGCGGCCGCCGACGAGCGCCTTTACGTAGCCGGTGCCGGGCTGGATCGTCAGGATCACGCCTTCGAGCGGCGTCTGCGACTTCCGGAGGTACGAGTACTTCTTGTTCAAGTCCGCGATGCCACTATCCAGCGCCGCCTCGGCCGAACGCTGCATCATCGTGTCGAGCGTCGTGAAAATCCGGAGTCCTTCAGTCTTGAGCTGCGTTTCCGGATACGTCTCCCGGAGCTGCTTCATCACGAGATCGACGAAGAACGGCGCGCTGCGCGACGTCTTCGGAAAGCGCGCCACGGAGAACGGCGACGCGAGGGCCGCCGTGTACTCGTCCACCGTGATCATTCCCTGCTCGCGCATCAGCTCCAGCACGGTGTCGCGGCGCGGCTTCGCGCGTTCGGGGTACTTGAGCGGCGACAGGACGTTCGGCGAGCGGATGATGCCGGCCAGCGTCGCTGCCTCGGGCAAGGTCAGATACGTGACGTGCTTTCCGAAATAGACCTGCGACGCCTGCTCGACGCCGAGGATCTGCACGGAGCCGTTCTGGCCGAGGTAGATCTCGTTCAGATACGCCTCGAGGATCTCGTCCTTCGAGTAGCGCGCCTCGAGCAGGATCGCCATCAGCGCCTCGGTGATCTTGCGCCGCCACCTGCGCTCGAAGTCCCGATTGAGGTTCTTCACGAGCTGCTGCGTCAGCGTCGAGCCGCCGTGCGTCAGGTTCTTGTTGTGGATGTCGGTGATGAGAGCGCCGAGGGTGCCGCGGATCGAGATGCCTTCGTGGTGATAGAAGTTCTTGTCCTCGGTCGAGATGATCGCGTTCGAGACCACTTTCGGGACGGCGCTGAGCGACACCGGCTGGCGGTCTTCCATCTCGTTGTCGTAGATGGAGGTGATCAGCTCCGGCTCGATCCGGACGGCGCGGAGCGGGGCGTTGTCATCGAGGCGCTTGATTGCGCGGACGACGTTGCCTTCGAACTCCACAACGACCGGCAACGCGCGGAACTCCATGTCCGGATAGTCGAAGTTCTGCAGGTACAGCTCGAGGTTGCCGCCGGCGTAGCGGTATTCGCCCGGATTCGCGACGCGGGTCTTCACCTCGTGATACCCGACGTTGTTCAGCTTCGGCTCGAGGAGCGTGCGAGGGAGCGTCATGCCGGGGATGAGCGGCGTGGCGTCGGAGTAGACGCGGCTCGGCAGGTCGAACCGGCGGGAAGAGTCGAATTTCTTCGTGACGTCGACGTACGCCCATCCGACGAATCCGATGAACGCGACGAACACGACCATCACGAGGAACGCGAGGCCTGCCGAGTGTCGCCAGACAAAGTCTTTGAAGCGGGAGCGCTTCGCCATCTATCGAGGGTAAACGGTCAAGTCGCCAAAAGCGATTCCGTGAGCATCAGCGCGAGCGACCGCATGCCGAAGGTGTGCGGCGACCCCGCCTCGGGCTTGATCCACTCGCGGATCGGGAGAAGGAAGCCCGTTTTCGGCCGGTGGAGGATCTCGTGCGGCAGCTGTGCGGCAGGCGCGGCCGTAAGGAGCTTCTTCTCGTAATCG
>DASXIH010000579.1:0-7135 GCA_036498125.1 Thermoanaerobaculia bacterium | reverse complement strand
AAGTACGATATCTGGCACGGAGAGGCCTCGACGCCGGTGTTGCGCGAGTTGATCGCCTCGATCAGCGCCCACGGGAAAGTGTCCTCCATCCCAAAGAGGAGTCCGATTCGCTTGTTTGCCATAGGCGCAGTTTATCCCGGGATAAACTGCACCGATGTACCGCGAATACGGAAAGTGGTGGAGCGCTTCCCTCGGCCGCGATATGGAGTTCCTCTGGTTCGGCAAGTTCGGCCGGCCCGTGATCCTCTTCCCGACGTCCAGCGGCCGGTTCTACGAGAACGAAGACTTTCACCTCGCCGACTCGCTCGCCGACAAAGTCGACAACGGCGAGATCCAGCTCATCCTCGTCGACACCGTCAACAACGAGAGCTGGTACAACAAGGGCGTTCACCCGGCCATCCGCGCCGCGCGGCACGCCCAATACGACGCATACCTGCGCAACGAGATGGTGCCGTACATCTTCGACCGTGCGCAGCGGGGCGATCTCGCGGTGTACGGCGCGAGCTTCGGCGCCTATCACGCGGCGAACTTCGCCGCCCGCTACCCGGACGTCGTCAGCAAAGCGATCTGCTTCTCAGGCGTGTACGACGTCCACAGCTTCCTCGACGGCTACTGGGACGAGACGTGCTATTTCCACTGCCCCACGGCGTACCTTCCGAACATGAGCGGCGAGTGGGTTGCGAAGCTCGGCCGCGTCAACTGGGTGATTGCGACCGGCGAGCACGACACGCTGGTGCAGAGCAACCGCGACTTCTCATCAATGCTCTGGTCGAAGGGGGTCGGGAACTACCTGGAGATCTGGGGCGGCGTGTTCGGCCACGACTGGCCGTTCTGGCGGGAGCACCTCCGCCGCTTTGTGTAGGGCCGGCTGAGAGCCGGCCCCTACACGAAAACTAATGGCTGGCGGCGTGCTGCTTCGCGACGAACGATCGCAGCGTCTCCGCCGGAACGCTCCCGACGATCTGCACGGTGTCGGTCGTGTGCGACACGTCGAACTTGCGGAGCACGTTGACCATGTCCGGCGACTTGTCCTGAACGGCGAGGCGCATCGCGGCGAGCATGCCGCGGAGCGTGTCTTCGATCAGCTGGAGCGTGTCGGCGTCATGCGTGATGCCGAAGGCGCCAAGCTTGAGCGCGTCGCCGCTGTCGGTCGCCCAAAGCGCGACCGTCGAGACGTTCTTGATCGCGCTGGCGAGCGCCTCGGCCTGCGCGCCCTTGGACGGAACGTGCGGCGAGTTCGTCAGGCGCTGTGCGCGCGGCACGTCGACGATCGCCCACGCCGTGGCGTGGCTGTCGATGCGTGAGACGTCGCGTCCGAGGCCGCTCGCGGCGAAGAAAGTGGTCCCGCCGTTGGCGCGGCTCGCAAGAGCTTCGTTCACCGCCTCTTCGCTGCCGATCAGCGCCAGGTGCGAGTCCGGGAACGCCACGACGCCCCGCTTGCCATTCTCGCTCGCTTCCTTCGGAAGAACGAAATAGCCGTTCTTCTTCACCGCGCCCCGCTTCATCAGCGCGGCTGAGAGGCGATCGATATTGAAACGTCCGTCGGCCGCCACGAGCACTTCGGCCTCGTCGCCGAGGTTGGTCTTCGGAGAGGTGGAAACGACGAGGACGTCGATGTCCTTCGACGGCTGCAGGCCGGCGTCCTCGAGGAACTTCCCGGCGTCGCCGTTGCTGCTCACGGCGTCCGTCTGTTTGAAGAGCGTCGCCGCGAGCGGCGAGTTGCGCAGATCGGCGAGTTTGACCACTCCGACCGTGACGGCGTCATTCGGAATGAGCGAGAGCGCGTCGTTTTTCGCGAAGAGCGGCAGTGCGACGAGGAGCACCGCGGCGGAGAGAAGCAGATGTCGTTTCATTTAGAACTCCTTTCGGTAGAACAACCACGAGGCGAGCGACAGGCAGCCGACGAGGAAAGCCCCCGTCGCGAGGAACGGTGCGGGAGTGAGCGACTTCGCCATCTCGGCCGGCACGCGGCCGTCAGAGACGAACGTCACGACGGAGGCGAAGAGCTCCGCCGTCTTCGGGATGATCCAGTAGAGCGTCTGGATCAGCCCCGCCTGCCACTGCTTCGAAACGACGGCGGCGAAGCGGTCGTGACCGGCGAGCATCAGGCCGAAGAAGAAGATCGCGTAGCTGCTCATGATCGAGACCGCCGTCGACGAGGTGACGACTCCGACCAGGAACGCGAACGCGAGCAGCGTTGCGACGACGAACAGAATGATCGCGCCGGCGATGAGGAACTTCGGATGCACGACGTGGGTCTTCCACATCACGATGAGCCACATCGAGAAGATCAGATAGAAGATGTTCGACGCCGCGAGCAGCAGCCCCGCGACGTAGCGCGACAGCAGCAGCTTGATTCGCGAGACCGGCCGCGAGAGATAGAGATCGATCGTCCCTTTCTCCTGCATGCGCGGCACGAGGTGCGCCGTGGCGAAGATCGCCAGGAACGTGCAAAGGAAGTAGAGGAAGCCGGAGAAGCCCGACTCGAAGCCGAGAACCAGTTTCTCGATCGAGATCTGCGACGGCCCGTTCATCTCGACCGACTTGCCGAACAGCTTGGCCCCCGCCAGGGAGCCCTCCACGATGTCGAGGTTCACGGCGAACGCAAAAATGATGATGAAAAGTGTCGATAAAAAGAAGTACGAAACGAGCGTCCAGCGAGCGGCCGCCTCGCGCATGACGTCTTCGATATTGGCGATCAGTACTTTCATTGTGGTGGCGGCTCCGAAGTCTTGATGAGGTCGACGAACACGTCTTCGAGCGTGGAGCGCATCGGCGCCAGCTCCGTCAGCATGCTTCCACTCGCCCGAAGCTGGTCGACCAGCGCGTTGAGGTGCTGAACATCATTTACGGCCAGCTCGACGTGGCCGTTGACCCGGTCCACGGTCGCACCCGTTTCCCGGAACGAGGCCACGAGCGCGTCGTCGATCGCCGTCGCGACCAGCTTGTACTTCTCGCTCCTTCGGGTCAGCTCCTCGACGGTCCCTTCCGCGGCGGCTTTCCCCCTGCGCAAAACGGCCACCCGATCGCACGTCAGCTCGATCTCCGAGAGCAGGTGCGAGTTGAGGAGGACCGCCGTTCCGTTGGTCTTCGCCTCCTCGCGCAGAAGGTCGCGGATCTCGCGGCGGCCGACCGGATCGACGCCGTCGGTCGGTTCGTCGAGCAGGAGGACGTCCGGCGAGTGCACCAGCGCGCAGGCGAGGCCGAGGCGCTGCGTCATTCCTTTGGAGAACTTCTTCACCCGGACGTCGGCCCACTGCGAGAGCTTCACCTGCTCCAGCAGCAGCGCGGTCCGGGACGAAATGTCCCTCTTCTCCATCCCCGACATCCGGCCGAAGATCGACATCGCCTGGCGGGCGGTCAGATAGCCGGGGATCTTGTGTCCTTCCGGCAGGTAGCCGACGCGCCGGCGGCTCTCGGGATCGGTGACCGGCAGGCCGTGGATCCGGGCCTCTCCGGCGGTGGCGGGCGTCAGGCCTAGGAGGATCTTCACCGTGGTCGTCTTTCCGGCGCCGTTCGGGCCGAGAAGGCCGAACAGCTCACCGGCACGAACAGTGAAGCTCACGCCGTCCAACGCTCGGACGAGGGGACGCCCGAACGATGTCTTGTAGGCCTTTGCAAGGTCGTGGACTTCAATGACTGTCTCAGTCATGCTTCCCGTTTCTACGGCAATTGGCGGCAATGGTTGCGCAGCAGAATGCCTGCTGCTAGGCGACTGTTGAAACCACCACCCAATGTCGGAACACGCAGTCTTCTTTGATCCCTCTCGCAAGCGCTGGTCTCGGATCAAGCGCTTCGGGACGCTTTTCGGCCTTGTCAGCGCCGTGATCGTCAGCGTGTTCCTCTTCAGCGTCTTCATCGCGACGCCGCTGCTCCCGAACTTTCAGCTCGCAACCGCCGTGAAGCGATCCTTCCGCCGGTCGATGCACATCCCGCGGCACGCCACCAAGCTGCAGCAGTTCCTTCTGGCGAAAGACCGGAGGCACCTTCTCGACGACATCGGCGGGCAGCAGCGCGACTTCGCGAAACGCGCGGCGCTCCCACCGATGAAGGCCGGAAACATCGTCGCGGCGTTCTATGCGCCCTGGCAGGAGACCGGCGTCAACTCCCTTCGGTCGAACGCCCCCCTGATGACGCACGTCCTGCCGATCTGGGTGCAGCTGAGCGAGAACGCGAACGGCCTCGACTTCCGCGACTGGTCGATGGAACAGGGTCTCAATCCGTCCAACGCGACCGTCATCGACATCGCGCGCGAGCACAACCTGAACATCGTCCCGGTGTTCAGCAACGCGATCGGCGGCGAGTTCGATCCGAAGCGTGTCCACATCTTTCTCAACGACACGCACCGGCAGACGGTGCTGATCCACCAGCTGCGGCTCTGGGTGGAAGCGAACAAGTTCCAGGGCATCAACATCGACTTCGAAAACCTGGCGTTCTCCGACTATCCCCTTCTCGTCACGTTCCTGGAGCGGGTCCGGAACGAGTTTGCGCCGCAGCATCTGATCGTCAGCGCCGACCTCGAGGCCTTGCGGCTCACAGCGGCGCAGTTCCGCGTCGCCTCCGCCGTCTGCGACTTCGTCGTCGTCATGATCTATGACGAACACGCGAACGGCACCCCGCCCGGCCCGATCTCGTCGATCGCGTTCTTCCGGCGGGTGCTCGCCACGGCCGTGAAGGAGATCCCGCGCGAGAAGCTGGTCATCGGCCTCGCGAACTACGCCTACGACTGGACCGAAGACAGCGACTACGCCGAGCCGCTCACCTACCAGCAGGCGCTGGTGCGGGCGCGGGAAAACCATCCGGGCGAGTCGCCGGCGCAGGCGATCGACTTCGACCCGGAGGCGCTGAACCCGACCTACTCGTACGTCGACGGGCAGGACAAGCAGCACGAAGTCTGGATGCTTGATGCGATCACCGCGGCGAACCAGTGGCGGATCGCGCAGGACTACTCGCCGCGGGGCGTCGCGCTCTGGGCGCTCGGCATGACCGATCCGACCGTCTGGAAGTTTCTCGATCGAAAGAACTTCCAGCGGCCGCCGAACGTGGCGAATCTGCAAGTGGTCGAGTTTCCGTACGACGTCGACTACACCGGAGAAGGGGGCGAGATCACCCGGATCGTCGCGAAGCCGACGCAGGGAAAGCGAACGCTCGAAGTCGATCCCCGCACCCACCTCGTGCTCGACGAGAGCTACTCGTCCTTCCCGACCTCCTACCTGATCAGCCGCTCGGGATACCACCCCAAGATGATCGCGCTGACCATTGACGACGGGCCGGCCGCCCCATACACGGCGGAGATGCTCGACGAGATGAAGGCGCTCAACGTGAAGGCGACGTTCTTCCTCATCGGCGAGAACGCGGAGCGCTATCCGAACCTCGTCCGGCGCATCTGGGCCGAGGGACACGAGATCGGGAACCACAGCTACACCCACCCGAACATCGGCACCATCCCGCCGCAGCGAGCGCGTTTCGAGCTCAACGCGACGCAGCGGGTTTTCCAGTCGCTGCTGCATCGATCCACGATTCTCTTCCGGCCGCCCTACAACGCTGACGCGGCGCCGACGCGATCGGAAGAAGTCACGCCTATCGAGCTCGCCACAGACCTGAACTACATCACCGTCCTCGAGCTGCTCGACCCGCAGGACTGGAACACCGAGATCCGCAATCCCGACAACTCACTGCACCATCGCACCGCCGAAGAGATGCTGCAGAGCGTCCTGCTGCAGATCGAGAACGAACACGGGAGCTGCATCCTTCTGCACGACGGCGGCGGCGACCGCGCGGAGACGGTCCGGCTCATCCCCATGCTCGTCAATACGTTGCGGGCGAAGGGCTACACGTTCGTCAATGTCTCCGATCTCATCGGCGCCAGCCGCGATCAGGTGAATCCCCCCGTGACCCCCTCGGACAATCTGATGCTGGCGAGCGATCGGGTGGTCTTCGAGGCGATGTATCTGTTCGAGCTGTTCCTCTCGATCATGTTCATCTCCGGGATCGTCCTCGGCACGCTCCGCGTGGTCTTCGTGACGATCCTCGCGTTCGTCGAGAAGGCGCGCGAGAAGCATGAGCACTTCGACGACAGCTACCAGCCGTCCGTCAGCGTCGTCATCGCGGCCTACAACGAGCAGAAAGTCATCACGCGGACGATCGAGGCAGTCCTCGCGAACGGCTACCCCGATCTCGAGATCATCGTCGTCGACGACGGCTCGAAGGACGACACATCCGGCGAGGTGATGCGCCGCTTCCGCGAACGCGTCCGCCTCCTGATCCAGGAGAACGCGGGCAAGGCGGCGGCGCTGAATACCGGGATCGAGCATGCGAAGGGCGAGATCATCATCGCGCTCGACGCCGACACCATCTTCGCGCGCGACACCATTCGCAACCTCGTCCGCCGTTTCTCCGATCCGATCGTCGGCGCCGTAGCCGGCAACGTGAAGGTCGGGAATCGGATCAACCCTCTGACCTACTGGCAGGCGATCGAGTACGTGACGAGCCAGAACCTCGACCGCCGCGCCTATTCGGTCATCAACTCCGTGCCGGTCGTTCCGGGCGCGGTCGGCGCGTGGCGCCGGGTGGCGGTCCTGCAGGCGGGCGGCTACACGACCGACACCATGGCCGAGGACATGGACCTGACGTGGCGGATCCGCCGGATCGGGTGGCGGGTCGAGACGGACACGCACGCCATGGGCTACACCGAGGCGCCCGACTCGTTCAAAGCCCTCTTCAAACAGCGTTTCCGCTGGGCGTTCGGGACGCTGCAGTCGCTCTGGAAGCACCGCCGCGCCATCGGCCGCTACGGCTGGTTCGGACGCGTGATGCTGCCGTCTCTCTGGCTGTTCCAGATCATCTATCAGGCCATCTCGCCGTTCGTCGACCTGCAGATCGCCTGGTCGATCACCGACGTGATCAGCTCCTGGGCGCGGACGCACTACCTCAAAGAATGGCGGACCTTCCCGCAAGCGCTCGAGGAGCTCTACCTCGTCGGCTTCATGTACGTGTTCTTCTTCGTGATCGAGCTGATCGGCTCACTCGTCGCGTTCCGCCTCGACCGCGAGAACAACAAGATGCTCGTCTGGCTCTTCTGGCAGCGCTTCCTCTACCGCCAGCTCATGTACGCCGTCCTGATAAAGTCCGTCAC
>DASXIH010000578.1:0-7770 GCA_036498125.1 Thermoanaerobaculia bacterium | reverse complement strand
CCGCGCTATCGCGCGGCTGGGCGGACGAGGGCGTCCGCCCCTCCAAAGACGCCGTGGAACGGCGCGTCCGCTTCATGGCCTACAGCGGCCTGATGCTGAGCGCGATTTTCGCAATCACCATCCTCGCCAGCATGATCCCGGACTTCTACCTATCGCCATGCGATTAGCCCCACTCTTCTTCATCGCACACGCCGGCGTGCACCATGTCGGATGGACATGGGAGCCGGTCGTGACCACGCTGCTCGCGGCAACGGCGCTGCTCTACATCGCCGGCCTCGTCCGCCTCTGGAGCAACGCGGGACGTGCGAAAGGGATCCGCGCGTGGCAGGTGCTCGCATTCGCGGGCGGCTGGATCGCGCTCGTCGTCGCGCTCGTCTCCCCGCTCGACGCCCTCGGCGAAGTCCTCTTCTCCGCGCACATGGCGCAGCACGAGGTGCTGATGATCATCGCCGCGCCGCTGCTCGTCCTCGGCCGTCCGCTCATCGCGCTGCTCTGGGCGATGCCATCGCGCTGGCGCTCGCCGATCGCGCAAGCCGTGCAGGCGCGTCCCATCGCGATGACGTGGAACTTCTTCACCGCTCCCGCCGTCGCGGTCGTGATCCACGCACTCGCGCTCTGGATCTGGCACCTCCCGTCGCTCTACCAGGCGACGCTGCGCAACGAGTGGATTCACGCACTCCAGCACACGTCCTTCATCGTCACCGCCGCTTTCTTCTGGTGGGCGCTCATCCACGGCCGCTACGGGCGCCTCGGCTACGGCGCCGCGGTCGTCTACGTCTTCTTCACCAGCGTCCATAGCGGCGCCCTCGGCGCACTCCTCACCCTTTCGCCGCACCTGTGGTATCCGATCTACCAGGCGCGCACCGCCGCGTGGGGACTCAACCCCCTCGAGGACCAGCAACTCGCAGGCCTCATCATGTGGGTGCCCGCCGGCGCGATCCTCCTCATCCTCGGCCTCGCACTCTTCACCGCGTGGCTCGGCGAAGCGGAACGCCGCGTGCGTCTGGCGGAGATGAATCATCGATGAAGCGTCTGGCAGTCCTCCTGTTCGTCCTCGCCCTCGCTTGCAAGAGCCGCGAGCCCCAACAAATCGGCGATGCCGATCACGGCAAACAGCTCATCGACAAATACGGCTGCGCCGCGTGTCACGTGATCCCGCAGATCGAAGGACCGAAAGGGATGGTCGGCCCGCCTCTGGAACACATCGCCTCCCGCCAGATCCTCGCCGGCAAACTGCCGAACACTCCGCAGAACATGATGGCGTGGCTCCAGAACCCGCAGCTGGTCGACCCGAACAACTCCATGCCCAACCTCGGCGTCACCCCCGCCGACGCACGCGACATCACCGCCTACCTCGAAACGCTCAAATGATCGGTGCGCTGCTCGCCGCCACCCTCTTCATCACCAACGAGCGCGCGGGAACCGTCAGCGCGATCGACACGCAGAGCGAGAAAGTGATCGCGACACAGCACGCGGGCACGCGCGTGCGCGGCATCGTGTTCGACGGAAGAAGAATCTACGTCGCCGTCAGCCACTTCAAAGGCCAGCTCCAGCACGATCCCGACGTCGTCGTCGCCATCGATCCGAAAACGCTGAAGATCGTGCGGCGCTACGGATGCGGCCGCGACCCGGAGGGGATCGCGCTCACGCCGGACCACAAGCACTTCGTCGTCTCGAACGAAGACGCAGGCACCGCGACCATCGTCGACATCGCGAGCGGGAAGCAGACCAGCGTCGTGACCGGCACTGAGCCCGAGGGCGTCGCGGCGAGTCCCGACGGCAAGTGGATCTACGTCACCGCCGAGACCTCGAGCACCGTCACCGTCATCGACGCCAGGCAGAAGAAAGTCGTCGCCAACTTCTTCGTCTCCACGCGACCCCGAGGAGCGCTCTTCTCGCCGGATTCGAAAACCGCCTGGATCACCTCCGAGATCGGCGGTGCCATCGACGTCGTCGACGTCTCCCACCACCGCGTCATCAACAAAATCCAGCTCCCGAAGAACGACCACCCCGTCGGCCTCGTCCTACGGGGCGACCGCCTCTACGTCGCCACCGGCCGCGGCAACTCCGTCGCCGTCATCGAGCACGACAAACTCATCAAACAAATCCCCGTCGGCTCCCGGCCCTGGTGGCTCGCCTTCGCCGGCAACAAGCTCTACGTCGCAAACGGCCTCTCGAACGACATCTCCATCATCGAAAACGACCGCGTCATCGGAACGATCAAGGCCGGCGACGGCCCCTGGGGGCTGACTGGTGACTAGTTACTAGTCACTAGTTACTAGTCACCAGAAACCAGTGACCAATTCAGGCACGCGTTGCGCACCGTTCCGCTCGCCATGAGTTTTTATGTAGAGAAGAAGCTCGCCACCGGCCCGTTCCGTTTCATCGTCGCTCGCCGCCGCGAGCTCACATCCATCGATGACAACCCCGAAATGAGCACCGGCTCCTCGGGCGAATTCGTCCGCCACCGCGACGAGATGTTTTACGTCGCCGACCACCGCCCCATCCGCAAACCGGAGCTCCCGCAGGCGCGCTCCATCGCCACCCAACCCTTCTGGACGTCGCTGGTCGACGGCACGCCGAAAGGGTGGGGCTTCCTGGCGATGATCGTCATCGGCGTCCTCTTCATCCTCCTCGGCCTTTCCGTCGTCATTTCGAAGGGTCCGCAGGGATGGATGGTGGTGATCCTCGGCCTGATCCTCATCGTCATCCCGGTCCTCCTGACCGCCAACAAACGCCGCGTCGTCCATGCCGCCGAGGAGAAGCGGAGGAGCGAGCGCTCTGAGCGGGACAAACGCGACCGCGAGCTCCTCGCCAACTACGCCGGCACCCTCGACAAAATGCGCGAAGACCCGAACGACGAGGCGCTCGACTCCGTCCGCCGCGAGCGCGAGAAACTCGACCTCCCCTACTCCATCTGGGGCGACGCCGCCTGCTCCTCGGTGCTCCAGGTCGGATTCAGCCTGCTCGCGCGCGTCGGCCCCGACCGCGCCAACGAGGTCGCCGCGCTGATGGACCGCGCCAGCCGCGCCGCCGGCCTCGTCGCCGAAGACGCGCTCGCGGCGAAGCACGCCATCTACGCGACCGTCCTCTGGCACTACCTCGCCGACGACCGCCTCGGCACCGCGCAGCTCCGCGTCGCCCGCGCCGTCGAGAGCGGGCTCGGCATCGCCCCCGAGGATGTCCCGGTCGAGACCTCGTCCGAGGCGCAGTTCGAGCGGCTGCGTGGCATCGACCACCGCAACGTCCCGCGCATCGAGACCACCATCCCGATGCAGCACCGCGAATACGCCATCCACACCGTCACCGCCGCGGTCGGCGCCGCTGCACCGACCAACGTCCACCTGACGAACAAACGCCTCATCGTCGAAGGCGCGAAGAAAACCGAATACCCCGTCCCAACCATCGACGACATCGAAGTCGACGCTGACACCAGCACCATCCTGCTCCGCATCACCAACCTGAAGACCCCCGTCGCACTGCGCGTCGACGAGCCGGTGTACTTCGCGTCGCTCATCTCGCTGGCGACGACGTTGGACGAGAGGCCGAAGAGCTTTACGTAGTCGGGAGAAGGGAGAGCGGAGAGCGGAGACAAAACATCGAACTCCGCTCTTCTCCGCTCTCCGCTCTCCCATCTCCCCTCTAGAATGCGCTCCATGCGTACCATCCTCGCCGCCCTAGCCCTGCTCACGGCCACCGCCGCGACCGCCCAGCCGATGCTCTCGCAACCGGCGCTCTCACCCGACGGGCGCTCCATCGCCTTCGTCTCCGGCGACGACATCTGGATCGGGCCGGCTTCGGGCGGGGAGGCGCACATCCTCATCGCGAATCCGGCGTCGGAGTCGCGGCCGCTGTTCTCTCCGGACGGCAAGTCGATCGCGTTCGTCTCGACGCGCAGCGGCAACGGCGACATCTACGTCGCCGACCTGACCAGCGGCGCCTTGCGGCGCATCACTTGGGACGACGCGCGCGACGCCCTCGACGCCTGGTCGCCGGACGGCAAATACCTCTACTTCTCGTCCAACTCGCGCGAGGCGGACAGCGGCGCGAGCGACGTCTGGCGCGTTGCGGCGAGCGGCGGGACGCCGATGCAGGTGACCGCCGAAAAGTTCGTCTACGAATACTTCGCCGCCCCGTCGCCCGACGGCAAGGCCGTCGCGTTCGTCGCGCGCGGATTCGGGAACAACCAGTGGTGGCGCCACGGCCGCTCCCACATGGACGAATCGCAGCTCGCCCTCGTCGACTTCAACCACCACTACACCGCTCTCACGCAGGGCGGCGCGAAAGACCTCTGGCCGATGTGGTCCCCCGACGGCCGCCGCATGTACTTCACCTCCGACCGCGACGGCAACGAGAACCTCTGGGTGCTGGACATCGGCAGCCAACCGAAGCAATTGACGCACTTCAAAGACGGCCGCGCGCTTTGGCCTTCCATCAGCGCGGACGGAAAGAGCATCGTCTTCGAGCGCAACTTCGGTCTCTGGCGGATGGACACGTCCTCGGGGAACGCTGCGCCGATTGCAATCGCGTTGCAGGGCGTCGCCTCGTCGCCGGCCATCGAACATCGGAAGATCACCGACCGCTTCGGCGACATGGCGCTCTCCCCCGACGGCAAGAAGGTCGTCTTCACCGCGCGCGGCGACGTCTTCGCGGCCTCCGCCAAAGAGCCGGGCGACGGCATGCGCGTCACCAACACCGAAGGCTTCGAGATGCAGCCGGCGTGGAGCGGCGACAGCCGCAGCGTCTACTACGTCTCTGATCGCGACGGCCACAACCACCTCTACCGCTACGACTTCGCGACCGACAAAGAGTCGCAGCTGACGACCGGCGATTCCACCGACGTCGCGCCGCGCGTGTCGCCCGACGGGAAGCTGATCGCGTTCACGCGCAACTCCCACGAGCTCGTCGTCCTCGACCTCGCCAGCAATCAGACCCACACCGTCGCGAGCGGCCACTTCGACCGACCGCCGTACCTCAGCGACCGCTCCGTCGAGTGGTCGCCCGACAGCAAGTGGCTCGCCTTCCTCACCGGCGGCGAAGGCACCGTCGGCGCGTTCGTCAACGCCTGGGTCGTTCCGGCCGCCGGCGGCGAGAGGCCGCGCGCCGTCTCGTTCATCGCGAACGGCAACGTCGACTCCCTCACCTGGAGCCGCGACGGCGAGTTCCTCCTCATCATCACCGGCCAGCGCACCGAGCAGAACCAGATCGCCCGCGTCGACCTCGTCCCGCAGACGCCGAAGCTCCGCGAAGAAGAGTTCACGAATCTCTTCAAAGCGGAGGAAAAGAAGGACGAGAAGAAAGACGAGAAGAAGGGGCCGGCCGCCGTCACCATCGACTTCACCGGCATCCGCGACCGCGCCAGCATCCTTCCGATCGCGTTCGACGCCGGCGAGCTCGCCATGAGCCCCGACGGCAAATGGATCGCCTTCTCCGCGACCGTCGGCGACGACCAGAACGTCTACGTCTACTCCATCGACGAGCTCGCGACCGAGCCGGCCGTCGCGAAACAGCTCAGCGCCACCTCCGGCCGCAAACGCGCGCTGCAGTTCTCCCCCGACAGCAAGGAAGTCTGGTTCCTCGACGACGGCAAGATCATCGCCGCGTCGATCGATCCGGCCAAGACCCGCACCGTCGGCGTCAGCGCCGAGATGGACGTCGACTTCGAGCGCGAGAAGAAGGAGGCATTCCGCCAGGCCTGGACGTGGGAGGGCGACAACTTCTTCGACGCGAAGATGAACGGTGTCGACTGGAATGCCATCCGCGCCGAGTACGAGCCGCGCGTCGCCGCCGCGCGCAACGGCGACGAGTTCCGCCGCCTTCTGACGCTCATGGTCGGCGAGCTCAACGCGTCGCACCTCGGCGCGTCGCCTCCCGGCTCCGCCATCCGCACCACCACCGGGCGCATCGGCGTCCGCTTCGACCGCGACGAGTACGAGTCGCACGGCCTGCTCAAAGTCAGCGAGGTCATCCCCCTCGGTCCCGCCGACGTCGCGAAGATCAAGGCCGGCGACACCATCCTCGCCGTCGACGGCAAGCCCGTCACCGCATCGACGAACTTCGACGCGCTGCTCGACTACAAGATCGGCAAGCGCACCGTGCTCAGCGTCGCGCAGGCAGGAGCGCCGGCTCACGACGTCGTCCTCCAGCCGATCAGCGGACGCGCGGAACAGCCGCTCGCCTACCGCGGCTGGGTCATCGCGAACCGCGACTACGTCGCCCGCGTCAGCAACGGCCGCCTCGGCTACGTGCACATGTACGACATGAGCTGGGAGTCGCTGCAGCGCCTCTTCCTCGACCTCGACGCCGAGAACCGCACGCACGACGGCGTCGTCATCGACCTCCGCGACAACCACGGCGGATTCGTCAACCCGTACGCCATCGACGTCTTCGCGCGCCGCAGCTACCTCACCATGATCGGCCGCGACTTCCCGCCTTCCCCCGCCCGCTCGATCCTCGGCCAGCGCGCGCTCGAGCGTCCGACTGTGCTCGTGATCAACCGCCACTCACTGTCCGACGCCGAGGACTTCACCGAGGGCTACCGCGCGCTGAAGCTCGGCAAAGTCGTCGGCGAGCCGACCGCGGGCTGGATCATCTACACCTCCAACTTCACCCTCCTCGACGGCACCAGCTTCCGCCTCCCGAGCATCCGCGTCCTCGACGCCGAGGGGAAAGACATGGAAATGCACCCCCGCCCCGTCGACCACCTCGTCATCCGCCCCATCGGCGAAAGCTACGCCGGCAAAGACTCCCAGCTCGATGCGGCAGTGGAGGAACTGGTAAAGCAATTGAAATAAGGGTTACGAGGTTGCGAGGTTACGAGGTTCCGGTCATGAACTTCGAAACCACGCAACCTCGTAACCTCGTAACCTCGAAATGAGTGATGTGACCATCCAGTCCTGGGCCGAGCTCCAGGAGGCCGTCTTCGAGAGCTCGTTTCAGTCCGCGATCTCGCGTTTCCGCTCGAACTTCGTCTTCCGAGGCGCGCCGCGCGTGACGCACGGCCTCGAGACGAGCCTGCAGACCGGTGGGCTCGAATCGCACGAGCGGCACCTGCTGACGAGCTTCCGCAAATACGCGCTCCGCAGCGCGGTGCACGGCGACTCCGTCTGGAACTGGCTCTCGCTCGGCAAGCACCACGGCCTCCCGACGCGCCTCCTCGACTGGACCTACTCGCCCTACGTCGCCATGCACTTCGCGACCGAGAACTTCGCGCATTTCGAGGAGGACGGCGCCATCTGGTGCGTCGACTACCGCGAGAGCAACGCAATGCTCCCAAAGCGCGTCCGCGAGGTACTCCACAAATACGACGCGAACATCTTCACCACCGAGATGCTCAACGAAGTGGCGCACACGCTCGACGAGTTCGGCGCCCTGTCGCGGAAAGACTTCGTCCTCTTCTTCGAGCCGCCGTCCCTCGACGAGCGAATCGTCAACCAGTTCGCCCTCTTCTCCCTCCCGTCGAGCGCCACCATGGCGCTAGAAGAGATCCTCAAACAGCGCGACGCGACCTACCGCCGAATCATCATCCCCGCCGCGCTCAAGTGGGAAGTCCGCGACAAACTCGACCAAGCCAACATCACCGAACGAGTCCTCTTCCCCGGCCTCGACGGCCTGTCACTCTGGCTCAAGCGCTACTTCACGACGCGGAAAGGCGTGTAGGGGCCGGCTCTTAGCCGGCCCATGGTGCGGCTAAGAGCCGCACCCTACATTTCGGCGACCTTCTTCGGCGCAAACGAGGACAACAGCAACCAAACCACCGCGAGCGTGATC
>DASXIH010000577.1:0-2092 GCA_036498125.1 Thermoanaerobaculia bacterium | reverse complement strand
CGCGGGGCCGGCCGTCGTAGTTCCCCAGCTCTTGGTCGCCGCTAGTGACGCTTCTTGCCTTCCGGCGGCTTCGTGCCCGTCTTTCCGGTCTCAGGATTGACGTTTCCCTTCGTCGACCAGTTGTCGCTCGCCGTCGCGTTTGCGCTCGTCCGATTGTGCGATGTGACCTGGGTGCCGTCTTTCTTGGTGTATCCGTTTACGTGCACCTTGGCTTCGCTCGTGGTTCCGGAGACCTTCGTCGTCGAGGGTTTCGCGTGTCCGCTGCCATGAACGCCGCTACTGTGCACGACGCTGCTAGCCCGGCTGTGGCCCCCGCCGTGGCCGCCACCGCCGCGACCGTCTCCGTGTCCGCCTCCACGAGCGAATGCCGGCGCTACCGTCAATGCGACTGCAATTAGAGATACAACGACTCGTCTCATCATCTGTTTTCTCCCGCTGCTATCCCGTCAAAGACTGGCGGACCGGCGACGATTCGCCTCCGCTCGAGGATAGACACCACGCCGACAGAATTGTGGCGAAGGCTGACCACCGATCAGCCGCGACTCACCCGGGTTTACTTGAGATTGGTTACGAGGTCTGTTCGAAAGCCGCTTCGAGCCGCGCGACGCGAGCCTCCAGGGCGGAGTGGCTCTGTTCCAGTGTCGCGAGGCGGTCGCTGAGTTGTGCAACCGAGACATCGATGCGGGCTCCGAGCTCGCGAAACCCAGTGCGCGTCTCAACCGTTAGTTCGTCAAGCTTTCGATCCAGCGCATCGGTCTTTCGGTCGATTTTCGAATCGAGGTGCTGAACGGCTTCGGCCAGCAGATCGAACCGTTTTTCGATCCGCTCTGCGACGACGTCGAAGTGCCGTTTGATGTCCTCATCGCTCACTTGCCAATCATACGCCGGAGCGTGCGCCGCTGTAGCGAACTACCCCCTGATCCGGATCGCCGCCACCGCGCTGACCGTCATCGCGAGCGCAATCAGCAGCCATCCCGAAAGCGTCGGGATATTCGCGAACGCGTTGAGCGTGGCGGAGCTGGGGCCGCCGGGCGGGACGCCGGTCCCGGTCACCTGCGAGGTCGTATTCGTGATTTGGCCGGACACCGTGGCGTGCATGAGCATCGGAACGCTGCAGGAGGCGCCTGCGGCGAGGGTGACGTTGCTGAGCGACCAGCCGCTGCCGGTGAACGCGACGCTGCCGGCGCTGCAGGTGTAGTTGCCGACCACATCCGGGACCAGGCCTGCCGGATACGTGTCGCTGAAGGCGATTCCCGTGACGGTGGACGCATTCGGATTCGTGATCGTCACCGTCATCGTCGTCGTGGACGTCCCCCCGACAGGTACATTCGTCGGGTTGAACGACTTCGCCATCGTGATGGCCGACTGGGCGAGTAGCGGCGGTGCACACGCCACCACGAGGACGGTCGAGAGAGCCAGGCGCCGAAGGGTGAGCATGGCGGGGAAGTATAGGCCTTGGTGACCCCGGTCACCGCTTCCCCCGACCCGCGCTACGATATTGGGCACCATGACATCTTCGCCGCAGGGGAGCCCTCTACCCGAAAAGATTGGCCATTACACGATCGTCTCCGAACTGGGACGCGGAGGGATGGGGGTCGTCTACAAGGCGCACGAAGACTCGCTCAACCGCTTCGTCGCCATCAAAGTGCTCGGCGACCACCTCGCGTCCGACGAGCAGTTCCTCTCGCGCTTCCTCCGCGAGGCGCGCGCCGCGGGGGCGCTCTCGCATCCGAACGTCATCCCGATCTACTTCATCGGCGAAGACAACGGCCGCCACTACTTCGCGATGGAGTTCGTCTCCGGCCGCTCCGTGATGGCGATGATCCGGCAGGAGGGGAAGATCAACAACCCTCGTGCCGCGCAGATCGTCCTGCAGGCGGCGCACGGCCTCGCCGCGGCGCATGAGAAGGGGATCATCCACCGCGACATCAAGCCGGCGAACCTCATGGTCGACGACCACGGCGTTGTGAAGATCGCCGACTTCGGCATCGCGCTCGCCGCCGAGGCGCAGGCGCGCTTGACGGCGACCGGAACGCTGATGGGAACGCCGGGCTACCTCTCGCCCGAGCAGTGCCTCAACGAGACGGTCGAT
>DASXIH010000576.1:0-27962 GCA_036498125.1 Thermoanaerobaculia bacterium | reverse complement strand
CTTCCTCGGGGAGTACAGGAAGATGGGCTGGTGGTACTACTTCCCGGTTCTCTTCTTCTTCAAGACGCCGCTGCCGTTCCTCGCGCTCGCGCTGACCGGCACGATCCTCATCGCGCGCCGCGCACGCGAGGGGCTGGTCCTCGCGCTGCCGCCGATCGCGATGATGCTCAGCGTTCTCGGGAGCCACATCAACATTGGCGTGCGTCACATCCTGCCGATCTATCCGCCGCTCTGCGGCGTCGCCGCCTTCGCGATCCTCGCGATGTGGAAGAACGCGCGCGCTCGGATCGCCGCAGTCGCGCTCCTCGGCTGGCTCTTCATCGGCGTCGCGCTCGCGCATCCCGACTACCTCGCCTGGTACAACGAAGCGGCAGGCAAACATCCCGAGCGGATCGCCGTCGACAGCAATCTCGACTGGGGCCAGGACTGGCTGCGCCTCGCTCACGCCGTGCACAGGAAGCACATCGACTTCGTGAACATCCTCTTCAACGGCACCATCCTGCTCCAGTACCACGACGTCTACGGCGACGCGGTCAAGCCGGAGATGAGGCAATCGGGCTGGTACGCGATGAGTCTCCAGGGCCTCACGATGGACCGCGACGCCCGCAGCGGCGCGTACAAGTGGCTCGATCGCTATCCGTACGAGATGGTCGGCAAGAGCATCCGGCTCTACCACGTGCCGTGAGAGCGCTTGTCGCAGCGCTCATCGTGATCGCGTCGCTGCGAATCGCATCGACATACCGCGTCTTTTCCGACACGGCGGACGAAGCGAACCACGTCGGCGCGGGGCTCGACCTGTATCAGAACCACCGCTACACCGTGCAGCAGGAGAACCCGCCGCTTCCGCGCCTCGTGCTCGCCGCCGCGCCGTACCTCGGCGGCATGCGGCGCGACATGAGTCTCGACTTCTCGTACCAGCTCCAGAGCGTCTTCGCGAACGGGAAGTACGAGCGCGATCTCGTGCTCGCGCGAGTGGGCAATTTGCTGTTCTTCGCGCTCGCGGCGCTCGGCGTCTGGCTCCTCGCGCGCCGCGTTCTCGATGAGACGCAGGCGCTGATCGCGCTCGCGCTCTTCACATCGCAGCCGGTCATCCTCGGCTACTCCGGTCTCGCGACGCACGACACCGCGGCCGTCGCAGGCACCGCGCTGGCGCTGCTCGCCTTCGTGCAGTGGCTCGACGAGCCGACGTGGAAACGGGCGGCCGTCTTCGGCGCCGCATACGGCTTCGGCGCACTCTGCAAGTTCTCGTGTCTCGTCTTCGTCGCGACGGGATGCGCGGTGCTCCTGCTGTCTCGAAAACGCAATCCGCTCCAGCTCCTCATCGCGCCGGTGACCGCATTCGCCACCATCGCCGCCGGCTACGCGTTTCACCTCGGCCCGTTCTTCCACGGCCTCCGCGCCATCTTCGCGCTCGACCGCGAAGGCTTCCTCAGCTACGCGCTCGGCCGGTACGCGATGCACGGCTGGTGGTGGTACTTCCCGCTCGCATTCGCGCTCAAGACGACGCTCGCGCTGCTGCTCCTCTTCGTCGCCGGCGCGTTCGTCGGCAACCGCGAATGGACGCTCGTCACGCTCGCGATGATGCTGCCCGCCCTGCCGAGCTCACTCGACCTCGGCGTCCGCTACGTGCTGCCTGTATATGTCCCGTTCACGATCGCCGTGGCGGCGATGTGCCGGCGGCGCGTCCTCGCCGGCGCCCTGCTGGCGTGGCACCTCGTCGCCTCCACGCTCGCGCATCCCGACTACTTCCCCTACTTCAACGAGATCGCCGCGCGTCAGCCGCAACGATTTCTGGCCGACAGCAATCTCGACTGGGGCCAGGACCTGCTGCGTCTTGCGCGTTATTGCCGCAAACACCACATCAACGCCCTCGCCTACACCGTTTTCTCCGCGAGCGATCCCAATCGAATCGGACTGCCGCCGCGAATCGACAGGATCTGGAGCGACCCACCAAAAATCCCGGCCGCGCTCAGCGAGTCGACGATCATCCTCACTCGCGCAACCCTGCCCGACGCCTACCCCTGGGCGGACGACCTGCCGTACGTTCGCATCGGCAAGTCGATCCGGCTTTACAACGCGAGATAGTTGCCGGTTGCCGGGACCTGGCAACTCAATTCACGGTCGTCAATTCCGGTTCCAGCGACAGCTCGATCTTCTCGTCCGGCGTGGCGTTCACGAACACCGTGTCGCCGGGCTTGAACTTCCCTTCGAGCAGACGGATCGCTAGCGGGTCGATGATCTCCTTCTGCAGCGCGCGCTTCAGCGGACGCGCGCCGAACGCCGGGTCGTAGCCCTTCTGGGCGAGCACGTCCTTGGCGTGGTCGCTGATGTCGATCGCGAGACCGCGGTCGCTCACCAGCTTCGACAGCCCCTTGAGTTGGATCTCGATGATCCGCTTGATGTGCGGCAGGTCGAGCGAGTGGAACACGATGATGTCGTCGATCCGATTGAGGAACTCCGGCCGAAACCGCCGCGGCAGGTCTTCCTCGGCGATGTTCGACGTCATGATGATGACCGTGTTCTTGAAGTCGACCGTGCGTCCCTTCGAGTCGGTCAGACGTCCGTCGTCGAGGATCTGCAGCATCACGTTGAACACCTCCGGATGCGCCTTCTCGATCTCGTCGAACAGCACGACCGCGTATGGCCGGCGGCGGACCGCCTCCGTCAGCTGGCCGCCCTCCTCGTAGCCGATGTACCCCGGAGGCGCGCCGATGAGCCGCGCCACCGCGTGCCGCTCCATGTACTCCGACATGTCGATCCGCACGAGCGCGTTCTCGTCGTCGAACAGGAACTCCGCGAGCGCGCGAGCGAGCTCGGTCTTTCCGACGCCGGTCGGTCCCATGAAGATGAACGAGCCGATCGGCCGGTTCGGATCCTTGAGACCGGCGCGCGAACGGCGCACCGCGTTCGAGACCGCCACCACCGCCTCTTCCTGACCGATGACGCGCGTCTTCAGCACGTCCTCCATCCGGACGAGCTTCTGGATCTCCGACTCCAGCATCTTCGTAACCGGGACCCCGGTCCACTTCGAGACGATCTCCGCGATGTCCTCGTCGGTGACCTCTTCCTTCAGCATCGCGCCGCTCTGCTGCATGTCGGCGAGCCGCGCGGATGCGGCGTCGAGATCGCTCTGCAGTTGCGGCAGTGAGCCGTAGCGAAGCTCCGCGGCGCGATTCAGATCGCCTTCGCGCTCCGCGCGCATCGCCGCCTCGCGAGTGCTTTCGAGCTTCTTCTTCAGATCGTTGATCTGCGTGATGACGCCCTTCTCGCTCTCCCACTGCGCCTTGAGGCCGGCGATCTTCTCCTGCCGCTCGGCGATCTCCGCGTCGATCTCGCCGAGGCGCTGCTTGGAGAGGGGATTGTCCTCGCGCGAGAGCGCCTGCTTCTCGATCTGGAGTTGCGTCATGCGGCGCGTGAGCTCGTCGATCTCCTGCGGCATCGACGTCAGCTCGATGCGGAGCCGCGACGCCGCTTCGTCGACGAGATCGATCGCTTTGTCGGGGAGAAAACGGTCGGTGATGTAGCGGTTCGAGAGCGTCGCCGCCGCGACGATCGCCGCGTCGGTGATCTTCACCCCGTGGTGGACTTCGTAGCGCTCCTTGAGACCGCGAAGGATCGCGATCGTGTCCTCGACCGTCGGCTCGCCGACGTACACCGGTTGGAAGCGGCGCTCCAGCGCGGCGTCCTTCTCGATGTGCTTCTGGTACTCGTTGAGCGTCGTGGCGCCGATGGCGCGCAGCTCGCCGCGCGCGAGCGCCGGTTTGAGCATGTTCGACGCGTCCATCGCCCCCTCGGCGGCCCCGGCGCCGACGAGCGTGTGCAGCTCGTCGATGAAGAGGATGACGTTCCCGTCGCTCTCCTCGACTTCCTTGATGACCGCCTTCAGCCGGTCCTCGAACTCGCCGCGGTACTTCGCGCCCGCGATGAGCGCGCCGAGGTCGAGCGAGACGACGCGCTTCCCCTTCAGCCCCTCGGGCACATCGCCTTCGACGACACGCCGCGCCAGACCTTCGACGATCGCCGTCTTGCCGACGCCCGGCTCACCGATGAGCACCGGATTGTTCTTCGTGCGGCGCGAGAGCACCTGGATCACGCGGCGGATCTCCTCGTCGCGGCCGATGACCGGATCGAGCTTGCCGCGGCGCGCGAGCTGCGTCAGGTCGCGCGCATAGCGCTCCAGCGCCTGGTACTTGTCTTCGGGATTCTGATCGGTCACCCGCTGATTGCCCCGCACCGACTGCAGCGCCTTCAGCACCGCATCGCGGGTGACGCCGTGACGCGCTAGGATGCGCGCCGCGTTTGCTTCCTTCGTTTCGGCGATGCCGATCAGGAAATGCTCTGTCGAGACGTATTCGTCCTTGAAGTCGTCAGCCGACTTGAATGCGGCGTCGAAGACCTTCCGGAGCGTGTTGCCCATCATCGGCTCCGCCGACGCGCCGCCGACCTTCGAATACTTCGCGACTTCAGCCGCGACTTCGGCCTCGATCGCCGCCGGGTTCAGACCGAGCTTGTTCAGGATCGGGGTGACGATGCCCCCCTCCTGCCGGAGGAGCGCCAGCAGCAGGTGCTCCGGCGTCAGTTCCGGGTTCCCCGCCCCTCTCGCCAGATTCTGCGCCTCAGCGACCGCCTCCTGAGCCTTGACCGTAAGTTTGTTGTAATTCATCGCTTTGCCTCACATTGAGTGCATCACACTCAAGGCAATAAACGAACGCCGGGCCTCGTCAATTCCGGCCCAGCCACTCGCGCTTCTTCTGGCTCCGTTGCCGCCGCATGTGCACCAGCTTCAGGAACAGGCCGATGATGATCAGGAAGATCAGCACCGAGACGACGTTGATCGTCATCCGGTTCGACTTCGGGATCAGCTCCATCAGCGCGACGGCGAGGTAGGAGGTGCCTAGGGCGGCGGCGAGGATGAAGCGGCGGAGCGTGTGCTGGGTCTCCCATGTCTCGAACTCGTCCAGCCCCAGCTTCTCGCGCTTGCTGTACGCGTAGCGGTAGAGGAGCGCGAAGACGATGAAGATGGCGGTGAAGCCGGCGCCGTAGATCAGGTAGATCCACGGCCGGTGCTGCGGGAGGATGGCCGGCTCGAGCCCGTGCGCCGTCATCACCTTCGCGTGGCGCATCAGCGGGTCGCCGAGGAGCACGGTGAAGAGGAACTTGAGGGGATAGACGAAGAAGAGGATCGTGAAGAGGAGCGCCAGGTTGAGGATTACGGTCACGCGGTCGACGAGGCCGTAGCGGCGGAAGAAGAGGTACTGCGCGTACCAGATCGCCGAGAGCATGAAGAAGGTGATGAGGAACGCGCCGAAGCCGCGCATCGTGGCGAACAGTTCCGTCGACGTCTTCGGCACCTCGAGCGAGACGATCAGCAGGGTAATCGCGAAGCCGAACACGGCATCACTGAACCCCTCGATGCGCGCGATCTCATGGCTGCGCCAGCGGAAGCCGTCCACCGGTTCGTGATTCAACAATTTGTCTCGGAGCATGGGCCCCCATTTGTAATCATGGCATCCTTATTGTGAGTGCCGTCCCTATGACCCGCTCACTCATTTCAGCCGCCGCGCTTGCGGCCGCTCTGATCACAACCACTGCCCACGCACAGACCACAACATATCCCGCTACTTACAAATACCGCGATAACGGCGTGAAGAACGCCACAGGCCGCTCGGGCGATGCCTCCATTGAAGCACGCACGCTCCTCGGCCGCGACGGAATTGCCACGCTCGAAGTGACGGCAAACGGCGCCGTCGAAAAGGTTCAGGCAAAGACGCCGGGCGCACCGGCGACCAACTTCAACGACACCGGCGATACCGCCTCCTATACAGCCACGCTCGGCAATCTCTCGTGGCACACGCCTGTGGCCATTGAGGCGCACGTCGCCAGCGCGACCGGCGATCGGACCGAGGTCGTCGACGCGAACGATTTCGTCAGGCTTCGCCCTGACGTGCGTGTCAACTCCGTCAACGCGCCGCCGCATGCGCTCGCTGGGTTCCCAACCGTCATCCGCGTCTCACTGTCGGAGCTCAACGGTGAGACCGGCGCGCGCGCGAACGTGCGCGTGCTCGCGAACGGCAGCGAAGTCGACCGCGTCAACGGCATCTGGATCGACGCCGGCGACACCGTGGACGTCTCGCTCGCGACCGTTTTCGAGTCGGCCGGCGCGACCGACCTGCAGATCGTCGTCGACGGCATGAACCCGGGCGACTGGGACGACTCGAACAACAGCGGCACCGCGCAGACGCAGGTTTACGGGGACGCTGAGCCGTTCTACTCGTGGGACGCCACGGCACACGAGGACACGACCACCACCAGCCGCTCGAGCGCGACCTCGATGGAGGAAAACCACTACGAAGGCGGCGGCACGACGCAGCAGTTCCACTTCACTGCGCAGACCGCGGCGCATGCGAACCTCTCGACGCTCAACGCCACCGTTTCGGCCGAGAGCGACGGAACCACCGTCATTCCGGAGCGGACGGCGTCTGACTGGAACCGCCACTCGACTCCGTTCAGCACCTGTACCGATTCGACCGGTGGCGGAGTGGAGGTCGTCGTCTGCAACGACATCCCCGGCTCGCGCTTCTACCGCACAGACCGCTCGCAGATCACGATCGACTTCGGCAACTCCGCCATCAGCTATCACAGCTGGGGCTACAACAAATGGATCCGCGACCCGAGCTCGCCGACCGGCTACGCGACCGTTGACGTCACGTACATCGCGCCGAACACCGTCACGCCGATCGGCGCGACCGCGACGATGCACGTCATGCTCAGCGACGGCACCACGCTCTGGAAAGCCGATCCGTTCTTCGACAGCTTCACCACGACCTACACGAACTCCGACCAGCCGTATCAGTGCTCCTACGACCGGTTCCTGGGAGACAACGTGTGCGCCGAGTCCCACGTGCACGGCGTCGCGCGTGACGCGAGGGCGTCAGGGCGATAAAGTGGATTCATGACCGCGACCGCACCACTCCACGAAGTCAGCGATAAAGATACAAAGGAGCCCGCGCTCTTTGACAGCATCCTTGAGTTGATCCGCCGCACGTCGACGATCCTGCCGGACGACGTCGTGCGGTCGATCACCGCGGCGCGGAAGAACGAGGCCGAGGGGTCGAACGCCGACGTCGCGCTGAACGTGATCGGCTGCAACATCGGTCTCGCGAAAGAGAGCTCGCTGCCGCTCTGCCAGGATACCGGCACGATCCTCTTCTTCGTCCACACGCCGGTCGGCTATGACCAGCTCGAGTTCGAGGAGACGGCAACCGAGGCGGTGCGCGCGGCGACGAAGAAAGGCTACCTCCGGCAGAACAGCGTCGACAGCGTCACGGGAAAGAACACCGGCGACAACACCGGCCCCGGCTCGCCGGTGTTCCATTTCCACCAGTGGCGCGAGCCGTACGTCGAAGTCAAGCTGATGCTGAAGGGCGGCGGCTGCGAGAACATGAACGCGCAGTACTCGCTCCCCGATCCGAAGCTCGGCGGCCGCGATCTGAAGGGCGTCGAGAACGCGATCCTCGAGTGCATCCTCACCGCACAGGGCCAGGGCTGTGGCCCCGGCATCCTCGGCGTCTGCATCGGCGGCGACCGCGGAACCGGCTATGCGTACGCGAAGGAACAACTCCTCCGCGAGCTCGACGACACGAACCCCGATCCGCTGCTCGCCGGCCTGGAGCAGCGCGTCGTCGAGAAGGCGAACCAGAGCGGCATCGGCCCGATGGGCTTCGGCGGCAACACCACCCTCCTCGCGTGCAAGATCGGCACACAGAACCGGCTGCCCGCGTCGTACTTTGTCAGCGTCGCGTACATGTGCTGGGCCTACCGCCGGCGCGGGGCGAAGATCGATTCGAGCGGCGAAGTCACCGAGTGGCTTTACTGAAACCTGCCGGGCATCCAAAAGCGATAGCATCGAAAGATGGCTCTCGTAAAAATCACCACACCGGTCGATGAAGCGACGATCCGGTCGCTGAACGTCGGAGACACCGTCTCGATCACCGGCCGGCTCTACACGGGGCGCGACGCGGTGCACCATCGCATCCACGAAGGCACAAAGCCGCCGGTCGACCTGAGCGGCGCGATCCTGTACCACTGCGGGCCGGTGATGGTGAAGGAAGGCGACGAGTGGGTCTGCAAGGCCGCCGGCCCGACGACGTCGTCGCGCGAGGAGCCTTACCAGCACGAGGTCATCCGCGACTACGGCCTGCGCGGCGTCATCGGCAAAGGCGGCATGGGCGAGAAGACGCTCGCCGCGTGCAAGGAGTACGGCGCCGTCTACCTCCACGCCATCGGCGGCGCTGCGCAGGTCTGCGCTGCGTCGATCAAGCGGGTCGACGGCGTCGACTGGATGGATCTCGGCTCCCCCGAAGCGATCTGGCACCTCTGGGTCGAGGACTTCATGGCGATCGTCACCATGGACGCCCACGGCCGCTCGCTCCACAAGGAAGTGCTCGAGGCGTCGCGCGAACGGCTGGAAGCGCTGAAGGCTTAGCGGACTACAGCACGCCCTCCAGCGACTTCGCGGCGACGTACGGAAACGCGAAACCCGCCGCCGAGCGCCGGCACCGATCGAGCGCGGTCGCCGCTCCGGCCTTGTCGTGGGCCATCGCCGCCCGCACCGCCGTGACGAACCACGCGTTCGCCAGCACGTTGTCGCGATACCCAACGCGCATTACCTCGGCCGGCGAGACGGAGCCTCGCAGGCCGCCGATCATCATTGCGGCGACCCTCGCGTCATGCACTTGCGTTTGATTGCCGAGCTTCTTCTCCGCCGTATCGAGGAGCTTCGTCGCGTCGGCGGTCTGGCCGCGCAGCATCATGCCTCCTGCCGCGTACGCGTCGAGCACCGCCGCCGGCGCGGAACCCAGCTCCTTTTCGTGTGCTTCGATCCATTGCGCGGCAGGCGCGAACTCGCCCTTTTCGATGTAGCGCTCCGCGCGCAGCGCCACGGCGCCGGAGTGGAGCGAACGGTCGCGCATTGCCGTCTCGACGGATGCCTCGTAGGCAGGGTCGTCCTGCAGGTGAAGGACGCTCATCTTTCGGGACCACGCCGCCACGCTCCCCTCGATCGGCAAAAGCGTCTTCTGCATCGCGGTCGACGTCTTCCAGTCCGCGCTCGCCGCGGCGATTAGCCACCGGGCGTTCAACGCGGCTTCGTCTTTCGGATGCGCTTGCAGCCACTGATCGACGCGGGGGGCGGCGCTCGGCGCATCGCCCTTGGAGATCGCGGCCATCGCATAGAGAGTCAAGACCGACGGGTCGGCTCCCTTCATGTCGAGCGTCCGGCCGTATTCGCGAATGGCGTCGTCATACCTCTCCATCTCGACGTACGAGCGGGCAAGTGCGGCGCGCGCCCAGGCGATGTTCGGGTCGAGCTCCAGCGCCTTCTGATACTCGCCCGACGCCGCGACCGGGTCCGGGAGCGTACGGCCGTACAGATAGTGCAGCTCGCCCGAATTCGGCGTGGCGGCGACGAGCTTGCCGTACTCGTCGTGGATCGCGCCGTACTTGCCGAGGACGTGGTTCAGGTCCTGGTAGGCGCGGTGCGCCTCGACGTCGTCCTCGCGACAGGCGGCGATCCACTCCTTCGCCGCGCCGGAAGCCGCATCGGGCGAGGCGACGCTGCTGACGACATAAAGCTGCGCGCGGCGTACGGACGCATCGCATGGCTTCGTCGCGACCGCGTGCGAGATCGCGTCCATCGCCTCCTTCTTCTTCCCCCGTGTCTCGAGGAGGATCGCGTACTGCGAGAGGTCGAGGTCATGGACCGGAGTGAACGCGATCTTCACCTGCGCCTTGGAGCCGGCGTCCATCTCGATCGTCTCGGGAGGAGTCGTGAACGCGTAGTCCGCGTCGCGTACCTCGAAGAAGGTCTGCATGCCGACCAACTCCTCCGAATAGCTCGCGTCCTCCGGGTGCTCGGCGTATCCAAGGCTCGCGCGCCGGTAAACGCGCTGCGACGCGATGTTGTAGACGAAGAAGCGGTCGTGGACGATCGAGCCGAAGGGCGACTGCCGCTCGATGTCGAACTGCCGCTTCTCGATCTCTTTGCCGGACACCTCGCTGACGGCGATGGAGTGATGCCCCGCCTGCAGTTCCTTCTGCTCGTAGCCATCGCGCGCGATTTTGAAGCGCTCGCCGTCGAGAACCACGTTCACGGGCCGACCGAGCGCGTTGTCGACGTAGAGCTGCTGATTCCACCAGCGGTCCCACTCGTAAAAGCCGACGCTGAACGCCGCGACGACGAGAAGCACGATCCCGGCGACTTTGAGCCATGGGCGGACCATGACCGGTCCCGTCTTCTGAAACGCAGCGCGTTTGCGCGCGCCGAACGGCCACCAGCGGCGGCCCGCGCGGCGTTCGGCATCGTTCAACTCGTAGCCGAGCTTCAGCTTGCAGTCCCGCATCAGGCGCAGAAGCGCCTTGTCCTGCGTGTACTTCGGCTCGACGCCGAGGAGCTGCTGAAACGCGTGCAGCGCCTCCTGCCACCGCATCAGCTTCATGCAGGAGTCGCCGAGAAGGTAGAGAGCGCCGGCGCGGTTCGCGTCTTGCCCCGCCGCCTGCTGCAGAATCGGAATCGCCTGGTCGTGACGGCCGGTCTCGTGCAGCAACCAGCCCATCGAGTACGTCACCGCCCCGTTTTGCGGCTCGACGCGGCGCGCTCGTTCGTAGAAGCCGAGCGCCGCCGGGAAATCGTTGCGGCCGACGGCGAGCTGTCCGCTGATCAGCAGGAGATCGAAGTTCTCAGGGAACGTCGTCAGCGCCGACTCGACCTCCTTCTGCGCTTCGGAACGCATCTGCCACGCGACGAGCGTGTTTATGAGGGCGATATACGGCTGCGGATCGCGCGGGGACCGCCGGATCGCGTCACGCAGCGGCGCCAGTTTCTGATCGACGCTCGCCTGAAAGTCCGCCGCCTTCATCCGGCGGTGCCGGCGGCATCGCGAACAGTCGTTGAGGATCCGGTACTTCGTCAGCGGGATGACCGGGAGGTATACAAAGCAAAACCACTCGCGCGTGTCATACGACGAAAGCGTCGCCGATTTCTTGCACGACTGACAGTCGCCCACGGCGGCAGAGCGGTTCTTTGCGCCGACGTAGCGCGTCCCAATACCGTTCAGTGTGTACGGCATGAGTCCTCCAGAGCTGTAAGGGTGTGGGCGGCTACGATAGCAGATGCGGCGCGGTTCCTGCTGCCACAATGGAGGCATGCGAGTCGAACGCGACACCCTCGGCGAAGTCCTCGTTCCTGACGACGCGCTGTACGGCGCCCAGACGCAGCGCGCGGTCGAAAACTACCCGGTGAGCGGACTGCGCGAGCATCCGGTGTTCATCCGGACGTTCATTCAGCTCAAGCGCGCCGCGGCGCTGGCGAACCGCGAGCTCGGCGTGATGGACGGCGAGACCGCGGAGGCGATCGTCGGCGCGTGCGACGAGCTGCTGGCGAACTTCGAGAAGTACCGCGGCCAGTTCGTCGTCGACGTCTTCCAGGCGGGCGCCGGAACGTCGTTCAACATGAACGTGAACGAGGTGATCGCGACGCTGTCGGGGAAGGGGATTCACCCGAACGACCACGTCAACATGTCGCAGTCGACGAACGATGTGTTCCCGACCGCGATTCGGGTCACCGTGCTCCAACTGCTGAATGAGCTCTACCCGCAGCTCGACGCGCTCGCCACCACGTTTTCCGAGAAAAGCGAAGAGTTCGCGGACGTGATCAAGTCCGGCCGCACGCATCTGCAGGACGCGGTGCCGGTGACCCTCGGCCAGGAGTTCCACGCCTACGCGGAGGCGGTCGCGCGCGCGACGCGGGGCCTCATCTCCCAGTCGGTCGACATGCGCGAGCTCGGCATCGGCGGCACCGCCGTCGGGACCGGCATCAACACCCCCATCGGCTATCGCTACGCCGTCGTGAAGCAGATGAACGAGATGACGGACCTCGAGCTCGTGCCGGTCATGGACCTCCGCGAGGCGATGCAGTCGCAGCTTCCGGTCGCCGGCGTCAGCGCCGCGCTCCGCAACCTGGCGCTGGAGCTGACGCGGATCACGAATGACCTGCGCCTCCTCGCCAGCGGACCGCAGACCGGGCTCGCCGAGATCACGCTTCCGGCCGTGCAGCCGGGCTCCTCGATCATGCCGGGGAAGGTGAACCCGTCGATGCTGGAGTGCATGAATCAGGTGCTCTTCCACATCATCGGCGCGGCGACCGCGATCGACTACGCGTCGCAGGCGGGACAGCTCGAGCTGAACGTCATGATGCCGCTGATGGCGTTCGAGCTGACGTTCTCGATCGAGATCCTGAAGAACTACCTGCCGGTGTTCCTCGAGAAGTGCATCCGCGGGATCACCGCCAACCGGGAACGCTGCGAGGCGTACTACGTCAGCTCGCCGTCGCTCGCAACCGCGCTCAACCCGATCATCGGCTACGCCCGCGCCGCCGAGATCGCGAAGGAGGCGGCCAAGAGCGGCACGCCGGTCCCGCAGCTCCTGCGCGAGAAGGGCCTCATGAGCGAGGCCGACATCGCGCGGATCTTCACCCCCGAGTTTCTCGCCGGCCAGGCAGATCGGGACGGGTGACCGGTTACTGGTTACTGCTGACTAGTCACTGGGCCGCCGCTCTCCGTGTAGCGCAGGCTTCCAGCCTGCGCCCCGTCTCCCCCGGGCGCAGGCTGGAAGCCTGCGCTACACGAGAGCGTCCTTCCCAGTGACCAGTGACCAGTCACCAGTGACCGGCTACAATGCCCTTCGGTCCAACAAAGTGCGGCTCTTTATCGCGACGACGTTTCCGCAGGACGTCCTTGCCGGCGTCAACGCCCGTATTGCGCGCGTGAAGTCGAAGCTGGCGGCCGCGTCGTGGGTGCGGCCCGAGACGCAGCACCTCACGTTCGCATTCCTCGGCGAACAGCCGGAGACGCTGGTCGACACCTTGACGCCGCTGGTCGAGAAGCGGCTCGCCGGCGCGAAGAAGTTCGAGGGGCGGCTGAGCGGCAGCGGCTTCTTCCCGAATCCGCGGCACGCGCGCGTTGCGTGGGTCGGCGTCACACCGCCGGAGGCATTTCGCGCGATCGCGGACGGCGTGCGCGCGGCGGTGAAGGACGCCGGTATCGCGCTCGACGGCGCCGATTTCAAACCGCACTTGACGCTCTGCCGCATCCGCGACGTCTGGCCGCCGGCGTGTATCGAGGCGTTCAACGGCGCGCTGCGCGACTACGAGTCAGCGCCGTTCACGGTGGATCGCGTGACGCTTTTCTCCAGCCTTCTCAACCCCTCCGGCGCGGTCCACACGCCGCTCCGCGAGATGCGGCTGTCGTGAGAGCCTCGACTTCGCCTCGCTCTTCCCTCTGAGCTGCCCGCACGCCGCCGCGATGTCGCGCCCCTTCGAGCGCCGCACCGTCACGTGCACGTCGTGCTGCACGAGCGTCTCGACGAAGCGGTCGATCGCCGCGTCGCTCGGGCGCTTCATCCATCCCGGCAGATTCGCGTCCTCGTTCAGCGGGATCGCGTTCACCTTCGCGTGCAGGCCGCGGATCAGTTTCGCGAGGAGTCTGGCGTCGCGCGGCGCGTCGTTGTAGCCGGCGAGGAGGACGTATTCGATCGTGAGGTCGCGCCCTTTCTCCACCGGGAAGCGGCGGAGCGCGGCGATCAGCTCATCGAGCGGGTACTTCGCCGTGATCGGCATGATTTCCTCGCGCCGCTCGCGGTCGGGCGCGTTGATCGATACCGCGAGATTCGGGCGCCGTTCGAGCCGCGCGAGCTCTTCGATGCCGGGGATGATCCCGGACGTCGAGACTGTGATCCGCTTCGGCGCAACGCTCCGATAGAGGACGTCCAGCGTCGTGACGACGTTTTCGAAGTTCAGGAGCGGCTCCCCCATTCCCATGAAGACGACGTTCATGTGATCGAGCGGCAGCGCGTGCTCGTGGACGATCGTGAAGAACTGCCCGAGCATCTCGCCCGGCATCAGGTCGCGCCCTGCGCCGAAGAAGCCGGTGACGCAGAACGTGCAGCCGACGGCGCAACCGGCCTGCGACGAGAGGCAGACGCTCGTCCGTTCTCCCATCGGCATGTAGACCGACTCGATCCGCTGCTTGTCGCGCAGCTCGAACAGGTACTTGCGGCTGCCGTCCGGGGCGGGCGGCGTGACTTCGACGATGCGCGGAAACTCGATCGTGTAGCGCTCGGCGAGCAGCGCGCGCGTCTCCTTCGGCACGTTCGTCATCGCGTCGAACGAGGCGGCGCCGCGGACGTGCATCCACTCCTCGATCTGCTTCGCGCGGAACGGCGGCGAGACGGCCTTGCGCAACTCCTCCTGGAGCGCGCCGGGCGCTAGGTCATAGAGATTCGTTGTCACGGGACTGCCCGAGCGGCTCGACGCGCCGCGCGCTCCTCACCTTGCGCGTCGGGTCGATCCCGAGGGCGCGGAGGAGCGAGAGGTCGTTGACGTTGATGCGGAACTGCGCGTCCTTGCCGCCGGAATTCCGCGCGACCAGCGCGACCGTCGGCTCGGGCTGCCCTTCCTCATCGCCATCCTGTTTGTTCAGCCCGATCGTCGCGTCGAGCACGACGTAGAGGTCATACCCCTCGTCGCGGATTTTCTGCATGTGCCGGTTGACGTCGTCCGAGCCGGAGATCGACTCGTTGATCGCAGTGCCGAGTTCGCGGAGAAGCTGCTTGATCTTGTCGTCCAAAGTGTCGTCCTAGGTGAAACCGAGTGTAGCTCGAACGGCGGGGCGTACACTATTTGACTCCGCCGTCTTTCGGCTGCAAGCGCTCGGCCACCGAGCGCCACAGCTCCGACCAGTAAGCAAGGTACTTCCAACGTCCCCACTTCGCGTAGCGCCGCAGCATCGCCGCGTCGCTGACGTTCCGCCCCTTGTGATACGTCTCGCGCACGAAACGGCGGAACTCCGTGTCGACCGCGATGAAGTCGTGGCGGCCATCCATCGCCAGCAAATGCGCCGCGCCGTACGGCCCGATGCCCGGCAGCGTGAGGTAGCTCTTGAACAGCTCGTCAGTCGACTGCGACGGATCGCTGATCTTCGCAACGTCGAGACTGCCGTCCGCCATCCCGCGCGCCAGCCTCGCGACCGACTTCGCCCGATACCCCAGGCGGCACTCCTCCTGGATCTCCTCCTCGGAGACCTTCGCGACGTCTTCCGGAAGCGGAAACGCGTGCGCGCCGCTGCGCGTCCGCCGGCCGTACTTCTCGACCAGCAGCTCGTTCATCCGGATCGTCTGCCGCCACATCGTGTTCGTGGTCGTGATGATCTTCACCACGTCTTCAAAGAGCGTCGAGCCGCAGAGGAGCCGGCCGAAACCGGCGTCCGCGACCCAGTCGTGCGCGGGAGACTGCCGCGCGCGATCGTGAAAATCGCTCAGATCGAGACCGAGCTGGAACGTCCGCCCGATCTTCGCCCGCAGCTCGCGTGAGTCGCGCGCGCCTCGAATCTGCAACGTGCCGTCTTGGTGCGTGATCTCGAGATCGACGGCGCGGCCGCCCAGGACTTCCGCACGGCGCAGGACCCGCTCGCGCTCCGACCAGCGGGTCGGCGGCAGCATGTACCACCCGTGCGACACCACCGCCGACGCGAAATTGAAGCCCGGCGGAGTGGGAATGGAGGCGACGGCCGGAATCGAACCGGCGAATAAAGGTTTTGCAGACCTCTGCCTTACCACTTGGCTACGTCGCCGGACTGCGGCGGGACAGCGAGTGTAGTGAACGGCATCAGGAGCGTCAATATTCGCCGATTCTCTGCGATACTTTGCGCGTCCCGACATGTCCGAAGAGAATCGAGTGCTCGTCGTCGACGACGACGAAGCGATCCGGAAGCTCATCGCCGCCATCCTCCGGCGCCGCTCCTTCCACGTCGACACCGTCGCCAACGGCGAGGAGGCGCTCCGCAAGCTCGCGGAGCACCCCTACCGGCTCATGCTGCTCGACCTGATGATGCCGAAAGTCGACGGCTACACCGTGATCGAACGCATTCGCGAGCAGAAGATCGACATCGAGATCGTCGTCGTCACCGCCGCGGGCGCGAGCCAGGTCAACGCCATCGACCGAAGCCGCGTCCGCGCGGTCATCAGCAAGCCGTTCGACGTGACGCAGCTCGTGGACATCGTCTCGAGCGTCTGCGGCGTCGCGAAGGTCTAGGGCGAGCCGTTCACGGGTAAACCGTGTTCGAGCAGTCACCGCCGACCGACAGATTGAACTGCGTCGGCATCTGCGGCACCTGTGGCGCGGACGGCATCTGAGACGCCGTGAGGTAATGCAGCAGGAAATGCGCGCCCGACTCAGTCTCTTGCGCCGGCGGCGCCAGGTTCGAAATCGTGATGGCGACCAGCGCATCGGGATCCGTTCCGAGTGTCATCGCCGGCGAAAGACCTTGCGGGAGAGTCGAGCCGGGGAACGGCGCCAGGGTGAGCTGGGGAACGCCGATTGTCGTGACAGTTAGTACCGCGGAAAGCGCTCCGTGCATGTCCTTCGACGTCGAGAACGTACCGCTATTGACGTCGAAGTAGCACGCCGACCACTGCGGAACCTGATCGAGCACGTATTCGGACGAACGGATCGAGAGAGGCTGGACGGAGCTCATGAGGCTCGTCAGATTCGGAAGCCCGTCGAGCGAGCCGTCCGGGTCGCCGTTCGTCAGGGGATTGGCAACGCTGATCGTCATGCCGTTGAGCGTGACCTTTTGGGAGCCAGGCCCGCTCCCGTCCGGGAAGGTGATCGCCGGCTGATGCGGCGGAATCGGAATCCCGGAGACGGTCAGTGCGGCCGTCGCGTTGACGAGAACGACGCGGTGCGGCACCGGGACGTTCTTCGTGAAGTGAGTACAGATTCCGTTGAATGTGATGATGAGCGTGCCCATGCAATCCTCCTTTAGAGCTGAGTGGTGAGTAGCGCGACGGCGCGCCAGGCGATGGGATGGCCGGCGCTCTCCGCGTTGATCGACTCGATTTGCGCCAGCCGGAGCGCTTCCGCGGCGTCCCTCCCCTCGGCCAGGTGACGGTGCACGCTGCCGAAGATCGTCCTCGCGTCGTCGTCGGGAATCGGGGCGAGCGTTCCGATCACGCCGCCCGCTCCACCGGCGACAAAGCCGCCGCCGAGGCTGAGCGATCGCGCGGCCGTGTTCCTCGGACCGCGCAACGTCTCGCAGGCGGCGAGCACGACGATCGGCGAACCTGCCATGCGGGCCGCCGCAGCCTGCCGCCACGAAACGCGCTGCCCGCGGCCGAATAGGAGCACGGAGTCTTCCGTCCGATCCTGTTTCAACGTGTGTCCGGCGAGATGCAGAACGTCCGCCTTCGCGGCCGTTGCGACGAACTCGGGGAAGGTGGTGTTCACGAGCTCGCGCGCGTGCGAATAGAGCGCGGCGATCTCCTGAACCTCGTGGGCCGCGGACGGCAGCGGCGCCTCGTCACCCTCGGTCAGACGAAGCGTGACGACGGAACGCTGGCGCGGACGGACTCCGCGGTGCAGCACGCCCGCGTTGGGCGCCATCGCCACCGGGAGGCGCTCGACGAGCCGTTGTCTTCGTACGGAGTCGTACAAAGCGGCGATGGGGATTCCGTCGAGCAGCGGGTCGGCGACGACGATCAGACGGCTGGAACGTTCCAGTTGCCGCTCGGAAGGCCGGATGAGGAGCTCGTACAGCGCCGTCTCATCGAGGCCGCGCAGATCACCGGCGGGACGCGAACGACGAACGACCGCAGCATCATCGGCGGTGACCGCCAGCTCCACGATCTCGTCGGGGAGCACGACGAGCTCGAGGATCATGTCACCCGTTCCGGCGAGGCGCGACTGGAGCCCGGAAAGGTTCGAAGACGATGGCGCCGCCGCAGGAACGATCTGCTCGAAGAAGCGCTCGGTGCCGTCGAAGACCTCCTTTGCGCTGCTGCCCGCCAGACGAATGGACTCGCGATACAGCTCCGGACCGGCGTCCTGCACGAGCGTGCCGCTGACCGAGCCGGCGAGACTGATCCGATGGCGCTCATAGACCTCGATGCCGTCGGCGACATCTCGCCTCGCCGAGGAACGATCGTTCATCGCCAGCGACGCACGCGCACGGAGCAGATGACATTCGGCGAGGAACGGCGGCGCCTCGCTCCGAACGTAGCCGTCGATTGCGTCGTCGAGAGCCAGCCGTGCTCCCCGCGCATCGCGGCGCAGGAGGACCGCTCCCTTGGCAAAGGCCACGTCGGCGTTCGAGCGCGCGCGCAACGCCGGATCGCTCAGCCGGGCCGCGACAGCCGACGCCTCGCGCACGTCGGTCCACGCCGCGTTCTCATCGCCGAGTTGCGCGTTCAGGACGGCTTCGCGGACGAGCGCGAGCGTCAGGAGGTGATCGTTGCCGGAGTCACGAAGCACGCCTCGCTCGACGTGCAGGAGAGAGCGGGCGGCCTCGAAGCGTCCGTTGCGCAACTCGACGAAAATCGCGGCGCCGAGGGCGGCGGGCAACCGGTCGCCGTGATTCTCGATGCTCAACGCCTCGAAGGCGCGGACGCGGGCAGCCCACCCTTCGTCGGGACTACCGACGGAGAGGTAGGCATCGCCCAGCAACACTTCGATGAAGCCGAGGTTCGCGCGCTCGCCGAGACGGCGAAACGCACCCTCGGCCTCGAGCAGAATCGGGATCGCCCCCGACCAGTCGTCGTCCTGCATCAGGCAGAGAGCGAGCTCCCAACGGATCTGCGCTCCGAGCGCGGCGTAACCGGGGACCCGATCCGTCTCCGCGCGCAACGCCTCGAGCTCGCGCCGCGCGCCGGCCACGTCGTTCTGATCGAAACGGGCGTTGGCGGCGAAGTAACGCGCCACGAGAGCCATCGGATCGCTCGCCGTCGCGAACAGCGCGGCTGCTTGCCGCAGGCTGGCTTCCGACTCCGCGAGCGCGTGCCGGCTGTAGGCGATGCGTCCCCGCCGGTAGAGAACCTGCGCGGCGGCGAGCTCCCGCGGATGAAGACCGATCGACTGAACGGCGCCCGAGAGCAACGCCTCGCCGCTTCCGCCAGCGAGCGCGTCACCGATCGCCGACGCGATGGCCAGCATACGACCCGCCTCGGCGGCATCCCCGCGCTGCAATGCCTCTCCCCAGCGTCCGAGGTATTCGGCCTCGGCAAATGTTCGCGTCTGCTGCGGGTAGAGGCGCACGAGCGCGGCGACGGCCGCTCGATCGCCGGCGACCGCAGCCTGTTCCAATCGCGGCTGATCGCGGCGAAAGAGAGAGTCTCCGGTGGTCGCCGGCAGACGTCGAAGATGTTCGCGCGCTTCAGCGGCCCACGCCGTCGCCGAGTCGACCTCGAGATAGCGCTGCCACGCCTGCCGCGCCTGTGCCGGAAGGCCGAGGCGCTCCAGGATCATCGCCCGGTTGAAGAGCGCTTCCGGGAGATCGCGACGGAGGGCGACCGCGTGATCCGCCGCAGCGAGCGCCTCGGGGAGCAGTGACGCGCGATCGAGCCGAACCGCGGCCGCGTAATCGGCTGCTGCGAGATCGGACCAGACGCCCGCGTCCGTGGGCGCCCGGCCGGCAGCCAGTTGCAGCCGCTGGAGCGCGCCCTCCGGCTCACCCACGATCAGCAGCGCGACTCCGGCGGTCCGTTGAGCGGCGGCGCCCTGGTCTGAGTCGGCTTTCGCCACGGCATCGCCCGCAGCGCCGACGAGTTGCAGCCGCCGCGCGTCCTGTACCTCTTTTTGGGCGCGCATCGGTCCGCGATACGGCGCCCACGGAAATGACGCGAGCCGCGTCTGGCTAGGACGCGAGTCGCGTGGAACCAGCGCAATCAAGCGTGACATCGGGTCGGACGCGGTTGCCGTCCGCTGGCGGATCACCAGGAGCGCCGTCAATGCGATCGCGATCGACGCCGCGACCGCCAGCCACGTGGCGGAGAGGCGAAAGGGAGGGGTCGCGACAGCCCTGACCTCCTCGACGTCTCTCGTGCATTCGGGGCACGTCCTCAGATGTGCGATCACCTTCGCGATCTCGCTCCGTTCGAGCTTTCCTTCCGCGAACGCCGCGAGGGTTTCCGGGTCGAGACAGGACTCCATCGTCTCCTCCCTCACTGCATGACCCTCTCGCTGTCCGCAGATCCTGTTTCGATCGACGGCCGCGCCTCATCGTTTTTCCCACGCCGCAGCCCGAAATCGAGCTGCGCCTCATTGCCGATGACGACCGAAAGGATCGTTGCGTCGAACCCGGCGCCGGTGAGCGCCAGCCGCAGCGCGGCGAGCATCGACTCGATCCGCCGGTAGAGAGGACGCTGTGGCACCCGGAGCATTCTCGCGATGTCCGCGATGCTCAGCGACGAGCCGAAACGAAAGCGGAGGATCATCGCGTCTTCATCGGACCATTGCGCGATGGTCTGGCAGACGACCTCTCCCGCCCGGCCGGCGATGCGGCCGGCGTCGTGAGCGAGCGCCAGCGAGTCGGCGCGGTCGGCGGCCTCCGCCTCGACACCCTCTTCCAACTCCACGAGCCGCGGCCGTCGTTGATGGGACGGAAGCCGCGACGCCATGGCCACGACCTCATTGCGCGACAGAGACGGATCCGCCGCACACGCCAGCGGCACCGCGTCGTCGAGCGCGCGGCCGTCGCGGTTCAAGAGCCGGTCGAGCAAGACCGCCGTCTCCCCCATCCGCCTCGCTTCCGCCGACGGACGCCAGCGCCCCAGTTCGTGCGTACGATGATCCTGAAGGAGGCGCCGGATGACGACGGAAAGATAGCCGGCCAGCGTCGAGCGGCCCTCCCACCGCCGGAGAATGGCGCAGTCGTTCTCGAGCAGCGCGAGCTTCACCGAGGAGGTGAAATCCTCCACGTCTTCATCGCGCATGCGGGCCCGGCGGCAGACCTCGCCGGCGACGCGGTCGATCAACGCCACGTTCGCTCGGAAGAGCGACTGTATGTCCATTCTTGCTGAAGGAAGACCCTCCCGAATTCTACTCCCAACGGCGGAATGGAATGACGTCGCCGCCGGCTGGGCAAAAGGCCCGGCCGGCGGCGTGAGAGGAGAGAGCGCGATCACACGTGAGGCGGGAATGGCACCGAGTAGTTCACCGGACCGAAGCCCGGAGCCCACGTCTGCGTGTCGATGTCGCAGTTGCAACCGAAGATGTTGCACTCGCCCATGTACGAATTGCACCACTCCGAATTGAGCTGGATCGTGAGATCCAGGAAGTCGGAGTATGCGTAGTCCGCGACCCGCATGATCCACTGGTTGAGCGGCTGAAACGTGCTGATCGACACCGCCTTCGGCTCCGTCATCGAGTTGACGCAGCCGTCGTCGATGCCGGTGCATCGCGGCATGCTGAAGGACCAGTTTGCATTGTTCCCGGAGCTGTTGGTGTTGTTCGACACGCTGACGTCGGGGATATTGATCGTGGTCGAGTTGTCGATGCTCATGCCGCCGCTGACCGATCCGACGACTCCGCCGTCCTGGTAGCCGACCGTGCCGCCGACGTTGTAACTCACGCCGCTGGTCGTCGTCGTCGATCCCGTGGTCGTGACCGGGCTCGATTGAATCGTGCTCACGCTGGCGGGATCGCTCTGGTAGTCGGTCGGCCAGGTGTTCATCGAATAGTTGTCGGCATACCAGTAATTCTGCTGATCGCCGCTCTTCACATAGGCGTTCGCCGCCGCCATGACCCAGAAGTTCTGGATGTAGAACCACGACTCTCCGGTGTTCTGCTGAAAGCACGAATAGGTGAAGGAAGTGAGCTGATACTGATTCACCTGCCCTGGATTGCCGGCGTAGTAGAAGAGCTGGATAACGTTCGCCGAGGCAAGACTCGTCAGCTCGTTCACGTCCCCGGGAGTGTCCGCGGCGCGGCTGCGATTGCGCTTCAACTTCGTCTTCGCCGCCTTCGTCTCCGGCTTCTTGCGGCTTCCCGCCTCCGCGATCCATTTCGTGACGGCCTCGGCACGCGCCGCGGTGTCTCCGGTCTGTGCGGCCTGAAACACCTTCGTGCCGAGGCTCAACTCGCCGGTGACGGTTCGTCCGTCATCGTCGACATGCTTGATCTGCAGGCCCACATTGGCGGTTTCTACCGCCGGCAGGAATACCGCCTGCCAGACGTCGCCGCTCGGTTCGCGATTGATGCCATACGCTTCATACCGAGCCAGTGGGGTCTTGCGCGGGTCGCGCTGACCCGTCCCTGCGACCGCGTGCAGTTGGTTGACCTCGGCGACCGTGGGATTGAGCAGCACGATCGGACGGCCGCCGCTGAACGCCGCCGCGAGCGCCTCTTGCTGCGCGGGCGTGAGCGCCGTAACCGTCTTGCCGGACAGCACCACCGCCTGATCGCCTTTGAATTGCGCCCCGGCCTCGTTTGCCTGGAAATGTGGAGCGAGCGCTCCGTTGAGACTTCCGATGGTGACGTGATTCGCCATGACCTTCCTCCTTCTGCGTTGACATTCCTTCCGACTGACACGCAGGAGGCTTTTTCCGGAAATGGAAGTACTCTCTGACGTAAGAAATGAATTCGCCATCGCTTTTCGAGGAGCATCTCGAAGCGATTGAAATCGCCATTGCGCGCGTGTGCCGCGACGCCCGGCTCGATCGCGACCGTGCGGAGGATTTCGCGTCGTCGGTCCGCCTCTCTCTGCTGGCTGACGACTGCGCGATCCTGCGGAAGTTCCAAGGACGCTCCGCGATGCGGACGTATCTGACGATCGTCGTGCGCCGGCTGCTCGTGGACATGCAGCGTTCCGCGGGACGGTGGTTCGCGTCGGCGGAGGCGAAACGGCGCGGCGACGCGGCGGTCCTGCTGGAGCGGCTCATGGTTCGCGAGCGCCGCCCCTTCAGTGAAGTCGTGGAGCTCGTGCGCCGCGATCATCCGGACGTGTCGCCGCGCGACATGGAGGAGATCGCAGCCGCGCTGCCGGAGCGCGCGCCGCGGCCGGCACTGGTTCCGGTGGCGGATGACGAGGAAGAGTCGCTCGCAGGCACCAGCTCGGCCGCCGATCGCATCGACGCACTCGACATGGCACAGCGCTCGTCCCAGGCAAATGCCGCGGTGCAATCCGCGATGGCGTCGATGACCGCCGAGGATCGCGTGATCCTGCGCCTCCGCTTCACCTGCAATGCATCCATTGCCGCGATCTCCCGCTCGCTCGGCATCGAACAACGCCCGCTCTATCGCCGCATCGAAGCGCTGCTCGCGGCTCTCCGGCGCGCTCTGGAGCAAGCCGGGGTCGACGCATCGTCCGCCGCCAGCCTGATCGGAGCGGCCGGCGAACCGCTCGATTTCGGCTTCGGCGGGAAGAACGGCGAATCACATCCGTCCGGTAGAGAGGAAGGCACATGACTGATGGCGCGAAGCTCGAGTGTCCGGCGATTGAAACGCTCGCAGCGTTCGCGGAGGGACGTTTGAGCGCCGCCGAGCGTGCCGCGGTGGTGGAGCACCTCGACACGTGCGACGAGTGCACGCGCGAGGTCGCCCTCGGTATGCAGGCATTCGAAGAGGACCGTGCGGCCAGCCCGCGGCGCTGGACCCCGTGGCTCGCCGCCATCGCAGCGGCGCTCGTCATCGCCATCGTCATTCCGGCGATCCGCACGTTCCGGCGCTCGCCGATCGACCGTCTGGTGGCGCTCACGCCGCGCGATGGGCGCGCAATCCAGCCGCGGCTGACGGGCGGCTTTGCGTGGTCGCCATACCGCGGCTCGGAGCGCGAGTCCGGCAGTGTCACGAGCGATCCGGCCCGCATGAAGCTCATGGGCGAGGCGGGAGAGCTGGTGCAACGCGCCGGAAGCGACAAGAGCGCCGAGGCACAACATGCGGCCGGCGTCGCGATGCTGCTCGCAGGCGACCCGGCGGGCGCGATCGGACGGCTCGAGACGGCGGCGAAAGAATCGCCGGCGGCGCAAACATGGAGCGACCTCGCGGCGGCACGGTACGCGGCGGCCTCGGAGCTCGGGCGCGCGGCGCTCTATCCGCAGGCGCTCGCCGCCGCGGATGCGGCGCTGCGCCTCGATCCGAATCTGCCGGAAGCGCTCTTCAATCGCGCGCTGGTGCTCGATCGTATGGGGCTCGCAGCCGAGGCACGCACGGCGTGGAATCGCTACCTCGCGGTCGATCCGTCGTCGCGATGGGCGGAGGAGGCGCGGGCGCACCTCTCGGAGCTCCCGGCGGCGACCACGTCTTCGCGCTGGGAACACGACCGGCCGCTGATCGAAAGCGCGTTGTCGCGGAACGACGCGGTGACGGCGCGCGCGCTCATCGCCGAGCACGCGCCGCGCGCCCGCACGCTCGCGGAGACCGAATTCCTCGGCCACTGGGCCGCGGCGGTTCTTCGCGGCGACGAACCGGATGCGCAACGCTGGCTGACGTTCGCCCGCACGATCGGCGAGGAGATCTCGCGCGATGGCCAGGAGACGCTGCTCCGCGATGCGGTGAAGACGATCGACGATGCGAGCTCCGCCAAACGGCGGACGATCGCGGAAGCGCAATCGGCGTACACCGCGGGCCGCCAGGCGAACGGCAGAAGAGATCTCGACGAGGCCGCGCGTCAGCTCGAGAGCGCCGCGGCGCTGTTCGAGCAATCCGGCTCACCGATGGCGCTGAACGCGCGCTTCTGGCTCGCGAGCGTCGGGCAGGCGAAGAACGCGGAAGGCTCGCGTGCCGATCTCGATCGGCTCCTCGCCGACGCTGACGCGAAACCGGCGTACCGCTCGTTGCGCGCGTACGTTCGCTGGGAGACCGGCCGCGCGCGGATGTTCGATTACGACTGGACGGGTGCCGCGACGCTGCTGTCCGCGGGTGCCGCGCTCTTTCGCGAAGGGAACGATCGGGTGAGCGAGGCGACCGTTGAGACGATGCTCGCGTCGTGTCTCGCTGCCGCCGGGCGTAGCGATGACGCATGGAAGGCGCAGATCGAAGCGCTCCGCGCACTGAGCGCCGAGGGGAACAGAGGACGGCTGACGTTCGCGGTCGGGAGCGCCGTCCGCAACGAGAAACTCGCCGGCCGCGACGACGTGGCGCTCGCACTGGCGCGCCTGCCGGAGTCCGTTCCGGGAGACGCCGTGCAAGACGCCTCGATGTTCGACCTCGTACAGTTCCGGTCCCTGCTGGAAACGACGATGGGAGACGGCGCCGGCGCGCTCCGCGACGCACAGCACGCCGCGCGACTGGCGGGAGAGCTGACGGACGCTTCGCTGCGAAGCCGGCGGATCGCCGATGCCGACGTCGCCCTCGGCGCCGCCCTCTCCATCGCCAGCCCGAGAGAGGCGATCGCGCCATTGAGCCGCGCCATCGACTACTACCGTTCCGCGAGTCTCGCGGGAGTGCTTCCGGAGCCGCTGCTGCTCCGCGCTCGTTCCGCGCTGCGCGCCGGTGACCGCGCCGCGAGTGAACGCGACCTCGAAGAGGGAATGGAGATCGTCGAGCGGCATGCGGCCGGACGCGGGCTGACCAGCAGCGTCCTCGACGCCGATCACGCGCTCTTCACGGACGCCATCGGTCTGGCCCTCGAGCGCGGCGACGAGGCGAAGGCGTTCGCGATCTCGGAGCGGTCGCACGGCGCGTCGACGACGTACGAGGACGTGCAGAACCGCCTTCGTGGGAGCGCGACGGCGATCGTGGAAATCGCGCTCCTCGCGAATGAGAGCGTCACATTTGCGGTCACGGAAAACGATCTGCGCGTCGGACGCGGGCACCGGAAGATCGCGGAGTGGGGCGCCCTCGCCGAATCGGCCCTCACGGAGAGCGGAACGGCTGCGGCGACGGCTCTCTATGACGATCTTCTCCGGCCGGTCGACGGTGTCTTTCCGGCCGTTCGCAACGTGATCGTCGTTCCGGACGAGCGGCTGGAGACGGTGCCGTTCGCCGCGCTCTACGACAAAGGCACGGGGAGATATCTCATCGAACGCACGGGCGTCGCGATCGCGCCGAACGCCGGAACGCTCCGGCGCGAGACGTTTCCGAACACGCTTTCGGTCGTCACATTCGCGCTCCCGCCACCGAATGCCTCCGCACCGGCCCTCCCCGAGGCCGAACGGGAGCTCGGCGAGATCGCGTCGCTGTACGGTCACGCGACCGCCGTCGCGCCGCGGGACGCGACGCTCGCCAGGCTGCTGGAAGCGGAGGGCACGGCCGGCGTCGTCCACATTGCCGGCCACACGGAACGGGAAGCGGCCGGCGAACACGCCTTGCTGCTGGCGCGCACCGGCGGCGGCGATCCGGAGCCGATCCCCGCGGCCGCAATCGCCGCAAGTCATCTCGCGCGTGCGGGAATTGTCGTTCTTGCTGCCTGCAACACGATGCGGCCTCCCGCCTCGTCCGAGACGCATGCGAGGAGTCTCGCCGCGGCGTTCGTCGCCGCGGGAGCGCCGGCGGTGATCGGGACGCTCACCCCGGTGGCGGATCGCGAGGCGCGGATGTTCTTCCGTGAAATGCATCGCCATCTCGCGGCCGGCTCTTCTCCCATCGACGCGGTCCGGGCGGCGCAGATCGCCGCCATTCGAGAGGGTGGCGAGTCACGCACGTGGCGCTCGATGGCGCTGCTGACGAGCCGCATTGCAACATCGAAAGGATAGGTGCTGTATGAACGACGGGCCCTTCTCGCTCAAGGTGATCTTCACGGGCGTCTCGACTCATTTCCGGAACGGCATCGTGGCGGGGGTGAGGCATCGCGCGGTGCTGCCGGATGCCTCGCGTTTCCTCACGGACTCCATCACCATCGAGGGCTATCCCAATCCGTTCGTCTATTACCTGAACCCTCACTTCGCGCACATCGAGGTCTTCAGCGACGTGGAGCAGCCGGAAGCGGGTCTCTCGATCCCCCAGCTGCTGCGGAACGGCTACGTCCTATCCGGAGTTCGTCTGCAGGTCGGAAACGGAATTCCGAACAACGACCTGGATTTGTCCGACACGGCGATGGGCGATCTCAGCACGTACGACCCGAGCTACGAGTATTCAGCGGACGTCGTGCTCGGCGGCCGCGCCGCCTGTTACTTCGACTTCGATTTCGGAACCGCGCAATTCACCCCTCCCGACCCTCCGCTATCGCCGGCCGGACAGATCTCGATCACGGTCGAAACCGACGGGTATCCATGGCTGCTCGTCACGCCGCTCAACGGAAATCTCGACGCCCCTTCATTCACGAAGCTCGAGCTGGGTCGGGCGTCGCGGAATGTGACGTTGCTGGTCAAGAACACCGAAGTCATTTCCGAGTTCGTGGACGATCAGCACGAGGGGGAGTTCGATTTCCTGTTTCACTACCTCACCGCGCGCGGCGGCATTCCGAAATACATCGTGGAGGGGACTCCGGGGCTGACCGACCCGATATCCGCGACGGGCGACCGGATCGCGTCGGCTCTCGAGTCTCTCGGGAAGCTGCTGAAAGGGCAGGCAGACGATCCGGACCGCTTTTACGACGAGCTCCAGACCCACCAGCGGGGCCAGACGCCGGCGTGCTCTCCCGCGCAGTTCGGGTGATCCATCGCTTTTTTTTTGGGTGACGTGGAAAGGCGGCAACGCAGAGCCGTCGACCTCAATCGGAATGGGCCCCATCACCCAACAAAAATTGCAGAAGGAGAGAACATCATGAGCGTCACCCCTACATCCGTCCACCCTCGCCATCCCGCACCGAGCCGTCGCCGGGAATCCACGCCGGCCACCGCTCCCTCGCCGGATCCAAACGCCATCATCGAAGCTCTGAGTCGACAGGCGGGAACCGTGCTGGGAGCGGCCCTCCACTCGCCGCTGGCCCCGTTTCAGGTCGGGTCTTTGGGAACTTTCCCGTACTACTGGCAGAACCCGCGCAGCCTGGAGTTCAACCACCTGACGTACGAGTGGATCGACAGCCATCTCGTCCCGAACCCGAAGGGCCTCCCGGTCGCGCTGGAAGGAGAGTTCACCACCGATGAGTACGAACAGGTGTTGGCCGCGATCGTCTACAGTCTGTCGACGGCGGACAAAGAGAAGCTCAATGCCGCCCACAGCGCGGCCTTCAATCAGCAGGTGGCGTTGCTCAACGCCT
>DASXIH010000575.1:0-2021 GCA_036498125.1 Thermoanaerobaculia bacterium | reverse complement strand
GCACCTGTTTCGCGTGCTTCTCGCCGGCGGCGTCGTTGTCAGGAATGATGATGACGTCGCGGCCCGCGAAGTAGGTCGCAAACTCCTTCCGCCACTTCCCCGCGCCACCGCTATTGCACGTCGCGACGAAGCCGCGCTCCCAGAGCGTCTCGACGTCCTTCTCGCCCTCGACGACGATCAGCGGCTGGTCGTCGCAGTGCAGGCATTCGGGGAGCTTGTACGGCAGTGGATCGATGCCGCGCAGGTTCCACTCGCGACCGCCGTCCGGAGTCGGCCGCCACTGCTTGAACGTCTTCGGCTCCATCCGCTGGACGACGTAGCGAAGCGTGTCGCTGGCGTCGCGGTAGCGGTACTCAGCAATGAGACGAGACGGCTGTTCTTTCGACGAGTCGGGGTCTGCTTCGAATACCCATCCCTTCTTCGGCGTCTCACGGATCGTCGTCGTCTCGTAGAAGAGATCGCGCATCGTATAACCGAGCGGACGGATGACTTCCTCAGGCGTGCAACCGGCGTGGCAGTAGAGGACCAGACACGTGTCGCCACCTTTCACCGACAAGGAATTGCGTTTGTCATCATGTGCCGGACAGCGCGCCGTACACGCAAGCTCACCGCTGCTCCGGACGTTTTCGAGCTGAGAAATGAAGCAAAAATAGAGATCGGATCGCGAGCTAGAATTGAGATTCAAGGTTGGCTTTCTCCGGGACACGCCGGCGCCCTGTTGGTGAGGGCGTCGGCGCCACCTGGCGCCTAGACACGGTTGGCGCCGTCGGGCGGGTGCGACGCGACGACGCCCTACGCGGCGTCCTTCCGTTGCGATTGAAGACGAACCACGAGTTCGCGAATCTCGCTCTCCGCTGCGCCTCGAACACGCGCGGCGTTCATCGTCGCGACCTCGCTTTCACGCCAGCCGACCATGCGAGTGCCGAGTTGAATCGGCCTCGGGAACAGCCCCTCGGTGATCCGAAGGTAAATCGTGGATCGCGACATGCCGGAGAGCTTCTTCACTTCGGGGAACCGCAGGATTCGATCAGTCATCTTCTTCCGCCTTGACATGGGATTTGCCGCCGCACGACTCTCTGCCGAGCGACGGCTGAACGAAGATCACACGTCTAAAGCTGTCTGATTTTTCGGTTTTCCTGTGTTGGCGCTCACCAAGTTGCAACGCACCCGTAACCTTCGCGTCCGCTTGCAGTTACCGCGAGTATTGGCCGTGGCCGTGGGGCTCCCTGAGCGTCCTAACACAGCTTTGGATTTAGTCGATTTGTTTTTCTCGTGCCCAAGTGCTCGATGACGGCTCTGACCGCGATGTCACCGGCTTCCTTCCGGGAGGGCGTCGAGTCGGCGCGGCTAGTTGTCGATGTTCTCCGGCTTCTCTTCGTAGAAACCGGTCGCGATGCCGTCAGCCTCAAGCCACAGCTCCATGAACTCGGGAAACGTCAGCTTCGGGTACTTCTCGACAAGGCGGCAGTAGTCGATGATGCGCGACCCGATTCACGCCGGGATCGTAGCAGTACGCCGGGTAGCGACCGCCCGGCAGACACACGCGAAAACGGGCGGTTCTTCTCGAAGAGTCGGAAAGGTGAGCGGACTTCGCCACACTCTCCGGATGAAGATCACCACGAAGAAGATCGGCGGAATCTGGCACGGCTATCTCGAAGGACACCCCGAGGTTGACGAGCGCGCCTTGACCGAAGCGATCGCGCGATCGAAGGTGGAGCGTATGGCGGCCAAGTTGCACCGAGAGGAGACGAATGAACGAACGCAAGAAGAGCCATGAAGTCTACGGCGAACGCCTCACGCCGAAGTTGGAAACGTTGTTCCCGGCAGAGCGTCGGGATGTGACGTGTCGTTGGGATGACGGCTTGCATTTCGATGTCACGTGGCGCGAGGGCGAGAGCTGGCGAGAAGTGCAGCTTTGGATCACGGGGAACACGCTCGATGACTACCTCCTCCAGAAACATATAGCTGATGACGCGGAGGCGAAACTCCTCGCGTTCGTGAAAAGAAAGGTCGCGGAATTG
>DASXIH010000574.1:0-5874 GCA_036498125.1 Thermoanaerobaculia bacterium | reverse complement strand
ATTCGACGATTTGCCCGTGATCGAGAAGTGCGATTCTGTCCGCGCTCATGACGGTGCTCAATCGATGAGCGATCGTGATCACGGTGCGTCCATGAAGTTCGCGGTCGAGGTTGTTCAGGACGGTCCTTTCGATTTCGCCGTCGAGTGCGCTGGTCGCCTCATCGAAGATCAGGACCTCCGGCTGTTTGTAAATCGCGCGGGCAATCAAGACGCGTTGACGCTCGCCGGCGCTCAGATCAGATCCGTACTGCCCGATCTTCGAGTGAATCCCGTCAGGAAGTCGCGCGACCACCTCGGTAAGGACAGCTGTCTCGATGGCGTGTCTCAGCCGCTCGGGATCGACGTCGTCAAACCCCAGCGCGACGTTTGCAGCCAACGTGTCCGAGAAGATGAAGCCATCCTGCGGGACGACGCCGCCCCGCTGCCGCCACTCGGTCGTGTCAATTTCATCCAACGAAACTCCTCCGACCGTGATCTCTCCCATCGTCGGGGCATAGAGCTTTGTCAGCAGCTTCATCAGCGTCGTCTTGCCGCTGCCGCTCGGGCCGACGATGGCAAGCCGCGTTCCCTGTGGAATGTCGAGGTTGAGGCCGCGAAGAACGGTAGGAGAGTCCGTCCTGTACTTGAAGAAGAGGCCCTGAAGCGAAATGCTCAAGTCCGAAGGAACGGGTGCTCCGACCGCACCAAGGTCCGACGGCAATGCATGGATCTCCGCAACGCGATCGGCGCTGATCTTCGCGTCCTGAGCCGACTGGAATAACGAAACGATCTGGTCGACCGGCCCGCTGACGGCACCGACCATGTACGCGAGCGCGAGCATCGTTCCGAGGGTCATGTGTCCGTGGACGACCGCGGCGGCTGAGATACAGCTGACCAGAATGCTCCGCAGCTGACCGATCGCCATCCCGCCACCCTGCTGCCATTGACCCAACGACAAACCGGCAAGGTTCAACCGAAACTGCCTCGACTGGAGTTTCTCCCACTCTTCTCGCTTCGTCCGCTCCGCGGTCGCCAGTCTGATGTCACGGTTGCCACCGAGTATCTGGACGAGCGACGTTTGCAGCTTCGACGATTGCTCGAATCTCTGATTATCGAGTATGCGGCGCTTCGGTATGAAGATATAACTCCAGATTCCGAGCAGCGCCGAGGTGAAAAGGAAAACGAGCGCGATCGGGCGATTCAGCAGGAGGAGTGCGATCCCGTAGACGACGAGGTTCCCGACGGCGGCTATGCCGTTCACCGTCGTCGACGTCAGAAAGGACTGAATGCGGCTATTGTCGCCGACGCGCTGGAGGATATCGCCCACGGTGCGCGCTTCGAAGGCCACAAAAGGGACGCGCATCAGTTTCTTCAGAAAGTCAGCGAGGATGGATACGTTCGTCGCCGCGGAGAGGTGAACGACGATCCAGGAGCGAAGAAAATCATTGAAGGCACGCGTTGCAAACATCGTCAACTGCGCCATTAGGACGACATAGACGAATGACATGCTCCGCTGCTGGATCGCGACGTCGACCAGCGCTCGCGTCGTGTATGCAATCGCCAATTGAAGGCCGCTGCCCAGGAGAATGCTCGTTAATACCTGCGCAATCTGACTCCAACTGCCGGAAACGTAGGCGAGAAAGAATCTCAACCCGGTCGTGGTGTTGGTTTCGCTCGGCTTGAATTCCTGAGCGGGTTCGAGAAGGAGGACGATCCCTTCATCGCCTTCCAGCGACCAGCCATCGGCGAATTCCTGAACCGAATACGTGAGCCGGCCAATGTTCGGGTCCACGACCTGAACTTCCTTGCGGCTCACCTCCTCAATGACAACGAAGTGAGAGTTCTTCCAGTACGCGATCCCCGGAAGTTTCACCCGATTCAGGTGCCGGATGGGGAGACGAGCCATGAGGGTGCGAAAGCCGAACTTCTCAGCCACCTCCGCAAGCTGAGCCAGCGAGGTGCCCTTGCGCCCTGGAGCACACGCTCGGATGGCGTCCCTGATCGACATCGACCGCCCGTAGTATTCCGAAGCCATCTGGAGGCAGACCGGACCGCAGGAATTGCCGGTGGGCTGCAATCGAATGCGCACATTAGGCACATGGCAAGGATAACAGGAGGCACTCCGCATCGACGGAAGCGCTGACGGCCTCTAGGGTCGCTGCACCAGCGGGGCATGTGTCACCGCACCCGCCCCCGCACATATGTCGCGAGATCGCGCAGGGGTTGAGCGTCGCGGCCGAGGGAAGAGATCGCTGAAAGCGACGTATCGACCAGCTCATCGCTGATCTTTCGTGCGCCGTCGACGCCGGCGAGTTTGACGAAGGTGAGACGGTCGGTGTCCTTGCCGACGTCCTTGCCGAGTTGCGCGGCGTCGGCGGTGGCGTCGAGGACGTCGTCGGTGATCTGGAACGCGAGGCCGAGGTTCTTGGCGAAGACTTCGACGCGTTGGAGAGGCGCGGGGTGGATGTTGGCGAGCATGCCGCCGACGGCGGCGGCGGCGACGAAGAGGGCTCCGGTCTTGCGGGAGTGGATGAACTCCAGCGTGTCGAAATCGAGCGGCGATGTGCCGCTATGGAGATCGACCGACTCGCCGGCGATGGTTCCGTCCCAGCCGACCGCGTCGACCACGCGCTGCATCACCTGAGGCAGGGGCCAGCGGCGCGGCGTCAGCGCGGCGTGGTTCTGCGCGACGAGACCGTACGAGTGATTGAGCAGCGCGACGGCGGCGAGGATCGCGAGGTCTTCGCCGAACTCGCGATGCAGCGCCGGCGCGCCGCGGCGCATCAGCGCGTCGTCCATTGACGGAAGGTCGTCGAGGATCAGCGACGACGCGTGGATCATCTCCATCGCGGCGGCGGCGGGGACGACTCTCTCCGGCTTCGCGCCGACCGATTCGGCGACTGCAATCGTCAGAATTCCGCGAACCCGTTTGCCGGCGGACGACAGCACGCGGCGCAGCGGCGCGTCGAGCGGCTGCGGCGCTCCGGTGGACGATGCGAGTTGCTTCAGAAAGTCATCGACGAGCGCGCGCCGCGCCGAGAAGTACTCGTTCAATCCCGTTCAGCCCCAACGACGCCGCATGGTAGCATCGCGGCCGGGTTCGCCATGGCGCGCAGATTTGGTCGGTCCAACCAGATGTGGCCAGTCGCGGCAGCGTGCTATGCGCTGTTTGCGCTCTTTCTTTGGCTGATCGCCGCCATGAGCTGGTCGTTGTTCTGGCGCGTCATGCTCGCGGCGCTCGTCTCGTCCGGCATCTGTCTCACCGCGGTCCAGTGGTGGCTCCGGACCATCCTCTCGCGCCGCCGCACGACGGTGGAGCTGCTCAACCGGATCACGAGCGGCGACCTCGCCGTCTCGACGCCGGAGATCGCGCAGACGGCCGAGTCGACGCAGATGGCGTCGGCGCTCCGCGCGCTCGTCATCAACCTGGAGCGGACGATCCGCCGCTTCTCGCAACTCGCCCAGGACGTCTCGCGCGTCGGCGAGCAGATCTCGTCGCGCTCCTCGATCATGGCGCTCAGCTCCGCCGAGCAGCTCGCGTCGACCGAGTCGACCTCGGCCTCCGTCACGCAGATCGACCAGTCGATCAACAGCGTTCGGACGTCGATGGAAGACCTGTCGGCCAACGCGGAAGAGACCTCGACCTCTATCCTGGAGATGTCGGCGTCGATCGAGGAGGTCAGCCGCATCGCCGACACGCTCTCGGAGTTCGTGGAGCAGACGTCGTCCGCGATCGAGGAGATGATCGCGTCGATCAACGAAGTGGCGACGAACACGGAGAGCTTCTCCTCCTTCGCGATTGAGACGGCGTCGTCGATGGTCGAGATGAACGCGACGACCGACGAGATCGGGAAGTCGGCCAAGCAGTCGGCCGAGCTCGCGCGCTACGTCAAGGACGCGGCGAACGAGGGACGCAACGCGGTCGGCGGAACGGTCGACGGCATGCGCAAGATCCAGCAGGCGGTCGAGGAGGCGAAGACGGCGCTCTCCGACCTCGCCGAACGGTCGCAGGAGATCGGCGAGATCGTCCGCGTAATCGACGAGATCGCCGGCCAGACGAACCTTCTGGCGCTCAATGCCGCGATCATCGCGGCGCAGGCGGGCGAGCGCGGGAAAGGCTTCGCCGTGGTCGCCGACGAGATCCGCGACCTCTCCGAGCGCACCTCGGTTTCCACGGACGAGATCCGCACGCTGATCGAGAACGTGCAGCGCGGCGTGTCGCGCGCCGCCGAGCAGATGAACATCTCGAGCGACCGCGTCGCCGACGGCGTCGGCCTCACGGCGCGCGCGTCGACGGTGCTCGAGAAGATCCTCGACCTCACCGACCGCTCCACCTCGTCGATTCAGGAGATCGCGCGCGCGACTGAGGAGCAGGCGCGCGGCAGCGCGGCGGCGACGGCGGCCATCGAAGAAGTGACGAAGATGGTGCAGCAGACCGCCACCGCGACGCAGCAGCAGTCGCAGACCTCGCGGAAGATCGGCGAGCAGGCGTCGATGGTGCGCGACTACACCAAGCACCTCAAGCGCGCCATGAGCGAGCAGGAGACCGGCTCCCGCTCCATCAGCCGCGCCATGCAGAACATCATGGGGCTCGTGCAGAACGTGCTCGAGTCGACGTCGGTGCTCGCCACCGAGAGCTCCGCGATCGTCAAGTCGATGCACGTGATCCAGCAGGGCTCCCGCGAGGCGTCGTTCGGCGTCACCGACCTCTATCAGATGGCGAACACGCTGAGCCACGAGTCGACGCTGCTGAACCAGGAGCTCACGCGTTTCGAGCTGCCGGCGCCGAGCGAAGGCGGCCGCGCGACCACCGCCACGCTGCTCTGGCAACAGCTCACGTTCGACCCGGTGCACATCTCCGCCGCGGCCCTCGGCTACATGTCGCGCGCCGTGCACGCGAACCTCGTCGCGTATGGTGAGGGAGCGGAGCTGATGCCCGCGCTCGCCGAGCGCTGGGAAGTCTTCGAGTCGGGTCACATCTACCGCCTCCACCTGCGCCGCGGCGTCCGTTTCCACAACGGACGGCTGTTCGAGGCGAAGGACGTCCACGACACGTTCGTGCGGCTCCTGGCGCCGGAGACGAAGTCGACCAGCTCGTGGATCCTGCGCAACGTGCAGGGGGCGGCCGAGGTGATGAACGGGTCGACCAAGACGCTGCGGGGCGTCGTGATCCACGACGCGTACACGGTCGACATCTACCTCGACGAGCCGCTCGCGTTCTTCCTCTCGCTGCTCACGATGAACGAGCTCGGGATCATCCCGGTCGAAGAGATGCGCGATCCGGACCGCGCGCGGCTGCGTCCTCCCGGCGCGGGACCGTTTGCGGTCGAAGAAGCGACGGACAAACAGCGTGTCGTCCTGCGAAGGCACCGCGACTACTACGTCCCCGGGCAGCCGCACCTCGACGAGCTGGTATTCCGCCTCGATTTGACGAGGGCGCAAGAGGTCGCGGAAGCGTTCCTGCGCGGAGAGCTCGACATCGCGCACGGCATTCCGCTGAAGATGGTCAACGAACTGAAGAACGATCCGCGGTTCGCGCCGTTCATGCTCACCACCATCCAGCTCCACACGTCGTACCTCGCGTGGGATTGCTCCACAGCGCCGTTCGACCGGCTCGAGGTGCGCCAGGCGGTGAACCACGCGCTCAACCGGCAGCGGCTGAACGATCAGGTCTACGCCGGCCTCGGCGTCATCGCGCCGGCGCTCCTGCCGCCGGGACTGATCGGCTACGACCCGTCGCTGGTGGGCGCCGGCTACGACCCCGATCGTGCGCGCGACCTGATGCGGCGCGGCGGGTATGCGAACGGCTTCACGATGGAGTACCGCAGCTGGGACACGGACGAGTTCAACAACTCGGGCATGCTGCAGCTGATGATGGAGGACCTCGAGGCGATC
>DASXIH010000573.1:0-1500 GCA_036498125.1 Thermoanaerobaculia bacterium | reverse complement strand
CGCGTCAACGACCCAGACTTCGGCCTCTGGATCATCGACCTCAGTTAGCTCCCATTCGCTCGGAAAGAATCCGTCGCCGCCGCTGTTGCACCCGCCGTGCTGCGACTGATCACTTATCTATCGCCGAGCATTCCGGCCGGGCTGTACGAGTTGATCGCGCGCGATCTCGCGGAGCAGTGCGGGGTGGCGACCGACTTGCGCTTCGAGGAGCGGATCTCCGGGCCGCTCGCTGGCGATGAGGACCCGTTCGCGTCGGGTGCCGCCGACGTCGGCTTCGTCTGCGCACCGTCGTTCCGCTTTCTCAACCGAGCGGGAGGGGCAGTGGCTTTGCTGCCGCTGCCGGTGCCAGCCGATCAACGCGCGGAAGGGAAGCCGGTCTACTTCGCGGACGTCGTGGTGAGCGCGAGCTCGCCGGTCCGCACCTTCGCCGATCTGCGCGGGGCGCGATGGGCTTACAACGATCGCAACTCGAAGAGCGGCTGGTTCTCGATGGCCGAACGCTGCGCGCCGCAGTCGCCGGAGGAGTTCTTCGGCGAGTTGATCGCGTCAGGCTCGCACCTGCGGTCGCTGAAGCTTGTCGCCGGCGGCGGCGCCGATGCCGCGGCAATCGACTCGAACGTGCTCTGGATGCAGGAGCATTCGCTGCGCGTGATCGAGTCTTGGGGGCCGTTCCCGATTCAGCCGGTGGTGATCCGCGCCGCGGTGTCAGACGAGACGAAACGCCGCGTCGCCGGCGCGCTGCTCACGATCCACGAACGCCACGCCGAGTCGCTCGCGCGCTTCGGCGTGTTGCGGTTCGTGAACGGCCTCGAGGCTGATTACGTTCGACTTCCGGCCTGACGCCGGAAGCGCCCGAAGGCGATGAACGCCGCCATCACAGCCATCAAGACGACCCAGACCAGCGGGTTCTGCGCGTTGAATTCCGTCGAATAGCGGGCGTCGAGGACGGCGAGGGCGATGCCTTCGATCGCGAGAGCGGTGGCCGCGATCGGGACGAAACGTCCCCCGGCGATGGGAATGATCAGGAGAAGGCCGCAGATGATTTCGAAGACGCCGAGGGCGACCCAGACGGCGTGCGGGAGCGCGGCGGTCTGGGGCATGTTCGCGATCTGATCGAACTCCAGGATCTTGTACGCTCCGCCGGCGATCGAGAGCAGAGCGAGCAGCACTTGAGCGATCCAGAGAAGGACGTTCATACGCTCAGTCTACAGAGTCGGAAGAGGGAGTTGCGAGTCATCTACTCGGCCTCAGTTATACGCTCCTATAATCATTCCGATGACCGAAGTGGCCGAAGAGAAGCGGCTGTACAAGATCGGCGAGGTTTGCCGGATCGCGGACGTCCAGCCGTACGTTCTTCGCTACTGGGAGACGGAGTTCGCCGCGCTTGCGCCGAACAAGAGCGGCGGCGGACAGCGGCTGTACACGCAGCGCGAGATCGACGTCATTCTTCGGATCAAGCAGCTGCTGTATTCGGAGGGGTTCACCATCGCTGGGGCGAAG
>DASXIH010000572.1:0-3648 GCA_036498125.1 Thermoanaerobaculia bacterium | reverse complement strand
ACCCGGCCTTCGGCCACCCTCTCCCCGCTGACGCGGGGCGAGGGACAAATTACCCTTCGCCCCGCGAAGCGGGGAGAAGGTGGCCGAAGGCCGGATGAGGGGTCCCTGCACGAGAAGGCGATCAGCCATGCACCGCCCCCTGTGTGGTCGTCAGCGTTTCCTGTTCGCGGAGCGCCTCTTCGACCCACGTCTCGTGGATCGGAATGATCGTCTGTCCCTTGAGCTGGCCGAGGAAGAGATACAACCAGAGGCCGCCGACTCCGACCAGCGACGCGGCCTGCATCCAGGAGTACTGGAAGTGCTCGTGGCTCCAGGCCGGCTGCGTCAGCCAGAGGATGCTGGCGTAGCGCGCCACGAGGATGATGATCGCGACGACGCCGACGGTCGCCGGACGATCCTTGATCGCCCGCATCAGCAGCATGAAGAACGGCAGGAAGAAGTGGAAGATGATGAGGAAGGTCGAAATCGCTCCCCACCAGCCGGCGCGGCGCACCAGGTAGTACGGGATCTCCTCTTTCAGGTTGGCGTACCACATCAGCAGGAACTCGCTGAACTGCGTGTACGCCCACAGCATCACGAACGTCAGCATCAGGTTGCCGAGATCGCGGAAGTGATTCGGCTTCAGGATGCCGGCCATCGCGGGCGTGTCCGCGAGACGCGTAAGGAAGAAGGTCACGAACGCGTAGGCGGCGAGACCGGCGCTGATGAAGAAGTTGATGCCGAACATCGTCGAGTACCACTTCGGCTCGAGCGACATCACCCAGTCGACGCCGGTGAAGGTCATCGTCAGGATGATCATCGGGAGTCCCGCCGCCGCCCATTTTCGCCGCGAGAGCTCGGTGTACGGCGAGCGGTCTTCGTAGAAGCGGAGCGACAGGAAGCGGATGCGCCACGCCCAGAGAATCCAGAGCGCGAAGTAGACGCCGGCGCGGATCAGGAAGCTGCTCGGGTTGAGGTACCAGGTCTTACCGGAGAGGACCTCGTCGTGGGCGACGAAGGCGTGATCGTTCCAGATGTAGATGTATTTCATCCCGATGGCGATCGGGATGAAGAAGACGACCATCCAGATGGTCGTGCGCGCCGCGGCGCCGAGCGGCCGGCGGATGAGCACTCCCCACTCACCGCCGGTCACGTACTGCAGGCAGAGGACGCCGAGCGATCCGGCGACGATCATGAACCAGAAGAGGTAGCCGGAGAGGTAGGAGCGGAAGAAGGTCTGCGGATCGAGAAACCAGCCGATCGCGCAGGCGATCGCGCCGATGATCCCGGCGATGAGCGACGGCATCTGCCAGTGCGCGATGCCGGTGCTGGACTGCTGGTACGCGGGAGTGCCGGCGGTCACTGCGCCCCTCCGAGATCTCTCTGGTGATCGGCCGGAACCTGCGCCGCCGTGGCGTTCTGGCTGAGCTGCAGCACGCGGATGTAGGCGACGATCGCCCAGCGATCGGCCACCGGAATCTGCGGCGCGTAGGTCGGCATGGCGCCGAATCCATTGGTCATCACGTCGAAGAAGTGTCCTGTCTTTGCGGTGCGCAACGCTTCGGTGTGGAACGACGGCGGATGCCGGAAGCCGCGCGACGGGATCATTCCGTTTCCGTCGCCGAGGCGGCTGTGGCATGGCGAGCAGTAGATGTTGAACCGCTCTTCACCGCGATCGAGGACCTGCTGCGTCACCGGCATCGGGAAGCCGTCGCCGTCGGCGCCGTTGATCTTCCCGGTCTCCATGAACCCGTTCGTCACCAGCTCGCCGCGCGCGACCGTCCCCGCGATCCGCGGACGCGCCGACATGTGATCGGCGAAAAAGTCGCTCGGCTCGAGCGGGTCGTAGCGCGGCTGGTAGCTCATCTTCTGGCGGCAACCCAGAGCGCAGAGCGCAGTGAGCAGAGCGCAGAAGTAGAAGACCTTACCAAGGGACATCGACGACCTCCCTAGGCTTGAGCGTGTCCATGAACTTGTAGACGGAGTCCACATCGAATTTCGGATCGCGCGACTGGATGACGAGGAAGAAGCGGTCGCGCGAGGCGTTCTCGAATCGCTTCACGTTGAACACGGGGTGATACGGCATCGGCAGGCCGTTGAGCGCGAGCATGCCGAAGACGGCGCCGAACGCGGCGAGCAGGATCGTGCACTCGAACGTGATCGGAACCCACGCCGGCCAGGGGCTGAACGGCTTCCCGCCGATGTTGAGCGGATACGTGATCACGTTCGCGTACCAGCACATGAAAAAGCCCCCGGCCCCGCCGAGAATCCCCATCACGAGGACGACCGCGGAGAGCTTCGTGCGGCCGAAGCCGATCGCGTCGGACAGACCATGGATCGGAAACGGCGAGTAGGCGTCGAGCTCCTTGTACCCCGCCTCACGCGCCGCATTCGCCGCATCGAGCAGCGACTGCGGATCGTTGAACTCCGCCATGATCCCGTACGTCCCTTCGAGCGGCTTTCCGATGCCCATGGCTAATGCTCCTCCACATGTGCCTGAGCGTCCGGCAGCATCGTCCGCACCTCGAAGATCGAGATCATCGGGAGGAACTTGAGGAAGAGAGCGAGGAGGAAGCAGAAGAGACCGATCGACCCGATGTACATCCCCCAGTCCCAGATCGTGCCGTGGTACATGCCCCACGAGGACGGCAGGAAGTCGCGGTGCAGCGAGGTCGGGATGATCACGAAGCGCTCGAGCCACATGCCGACGTTCGAGAACATCGCGCCGATCATCAGCCAGGTGGTCGACGTGCGGCAGCGCTTGATCCACATCAGGTTCGGCGCGAGGCCGTTGCAGACGATGAGCATCGCGTACATCTTCCAGTAGGGGCCCGTCACACGGTTCGTCCACATGAAGCGTTCGAACGTGTTGCCGCTGTAAAAGGAGAAGAAGGCCTCCATGATGTACGAGTAGAAGACCATCAAACCGGTGGCCATCATCACCTTCCCCATGTTCTCGAGGTGACGCATGGTGATGAAGTCTTCGAGGTGGAAGAGCTTCCGCGCCGGGATGGCGAGCGTGAGCACCATCGCAAAGCCGGCGTAGACGGCGCCCGCGACGAAGTACGGGGGGAAAAACGTGGCGTGCCACCCGGGCAACTGCGCCACCGCGAAGTCGAACGAGACGATGGTGTGGACCGAGAGGACGAGCGGCGTCGAAAGGCCCGCGAGCAGCAGATACGCGTGCTCGTAGCGGTGCCAGTGCTTCGCGGAGCCGCGCCACCCGAGGGACATCGCGCCGTAAATCACGCGTCCGACCTTGCTGCGCGAACGGTCGCGAAGCGTGGCGAGGTCGGGGACGAGACCGACGTACCAGAAGAGCAGCGAGACGGTGGCGTAGGTCGAGACCGCGAAGACGTCCCACATCAGGGGACTCTTGAACTGCGGCCAGATGCCCATGGTGTTCGGGTACGGGAACAGCCAGTAGTCGTACCAGGGACGTCCGGTGTGCAGCGCCGGATAGAGGCCCGCCGAAGCCACGGCGAACAGCGTCATCGCCTCGGCGAATCGGTTGATCGACGTGCGCCACTCCTGCCGCAGCAGGAGCAGGATCGCGGAGATCAGCGTCCCGGCGTGGCCGATGCCGATCCACCAGACGAAGTTGAGGATGTCGAAGCCCCAGCCGACCGGATGGTTGATGCCCCAGATGCCGACGCCGACGAAGACCAG
>DASXIH010000571.1:0-6914 GCA_036498125.1 Thermoanaerobaculia bacterium | reverse complement strand
CGAATGCAGGATTAGACGACGATCTTCACGACCGTCCCGGCGTTCAACATCATCGGACTAGACGCGCAGACAAGAATGTCTGCGCTCCACAGATCCGCGCGATCGTGGAGCGCAGACATTCTTGTCTGCGCTTTTCCCCATTTCAATTCCTCCAAGCGATGCGGGACTAGACCACCTGAAGGCGCGCGCGCAGCGACTCGAGAACCTGCGGCGGAACGAGACGGGCGACGTCGCCGCCGAGGCGGAAGACTTCCTTGACCAGTCGGGAGGACACGTACGTGTACTCGACTGCGGGCAGCATGAAGATCGTCTCGACGCCGCCGTTGAGCTCGCGGTTCATGAGCGCCATCTGGAGCTCGTACTCGTAGTCGGAGACGGCGCGGATTCCGCGGACGACGACGTTCGCGCCGACGCGATTCATGAAGTCGACCAGCAGGCCGTTGAACGAATGCACTTCGACGGCAGGCATATCGCGCGTACAGGCCGCAATCAGCTCCATTCGCTCGCCGGCGGAGAAGAGGGGAGCCTTCCCTTCGTTCTCCAGGACGGCGACCAGCACGCGGTCGAATAGCCGCGTCCCGCGACGGATGATGTCGAGGTGCCCGTTGGTCAACGGATCGAACGAGCCGGGGTAGACGGCGGCGCGCATGGCGACAAGTTTAGCCGAAGGCGGCAAAAGTTCTGATGGTCAACCTATTGACTATCAATAACGAGGAACCTAATATGTTGGATAGATCACCGAGCGTCGAATGGGAGGGTGTGCATGCGGCCGAGACTGGAAGTAAAGCGCTCGAATGCGCCGGCGAAGAACCGGCTCCTTTCCACCGTCCTGACTTACCTGCCTGGCGCGTGGATCGACCCGAAGAAGGACGAGCTGATCTCGCTCTATCGCCTGCGGTACCGGATCGCGCTGGAAGAGGACCGTTTCGACACGGCCATGATCTTCCTCAACAAGATCCTCGAGCTCGACCCGATCAACGTCGAGGCGAAGCTCTGCAAGGGCGAGATCTACCACCGCTGCCTCGGCGACTACGAGCGCGCCATCGAGCAGTACTCGAAGGTCATCCGGCTCACCTCCGACCGCCAGCAGGACGCCGTCCACGTCAAGGCGCGCGCCCGGATGGCGGAGATCATGGAGATGCTGTCCTAGATCGTGCAGTTTATCCCGAGCGAAGCGAGGGATCAGTGGAGCGGCCGATGCGGAGTGATGCTTCGGCGCGGATGCTCCGATGATCCCTCGCTAACGCTCGGGATAAACTGAGCCTACCGGTCCCGTTCGAGGACGAAGTCGAGCGCCTGCTCCATCGCGTCACGGGCGTCGGAACGGGGGAAGGCTTCGAGGGCGGTCTTGGCGCGGGAGGCGTAGTCGCGGGCGATGGCCCGGGTTTCGTCGAGGGCGTCGTAGCGGCGGACGATCGCTCCGATTTCCGCCGGGTCGACACCGTCGAAAGACTTTAGGGCGGCGACGCGGGTGATGATCTCCCGCTCGCGGGCGGTGGCGCGCGGCATGGCGAGGATCAGCGGAAGGGTGACTTTGCCTTCCTTCAGGTCCGACAGCGCCGGCTTGCCGAGGATCTCGGTGCTCGAGGTGAAGTCGAGGAGGTCGTCGATGAGCTGGAAGCAGACGCCGAGATTCGTGCCGTATTCGTGGAGCGCGCGCCCCATCGACTCGGGGACGTCGACGAGGTGCGTCGGGATCCGGCAGCAGGCGCCGAAGAGCGCCGCCGTCTTCCGATGGACGATCTCGAAGTAGTCGTCGATCGTCAGATCGGCGCGGCCGTTGTGCTCCAGGCCGAGGATCTCGCCTTCGATCATCCGGATCGTGACCGAGGAGAGGAGCCGGAGGATGTCGAGGCTCCCGTCGGTGAGCGCCATCGACATCGAGTGCATGAAGATGTAATCGCCGTCGAGAACCGTCAGGTTGTTGCCCCAGCGGTAGTTGATCGACGTACGGCCGCGGCGGACCTCCGCCTCGTCGATGATGTCGTCGTGGACCAGCGTGGCGTTGTGGATGAACTCCACCACCGCGCCGTAGACGACGTCGCGTTTTCCTTCATAGCGAAGGAGTTGTGAGGCAAGAAGGAGCAGGGCGGGGCGGAGGCGTTTGCCGCCGCCGCCGAGGATGTGGACTCCGACGTCGCTGATGGTGCGGATGTGCGACTCGAAGTTGCGGCGCAACTCCTCCTCGACGAGAACCAGCTTCGGGGCGACCAGCTCCAGTAGCCGCTCCGCCCGGGCAAGGTGTTCGTTCACCGGGCTGGTCGATTGGGGAGCGGTCACGTCCGAAGGATAAATCAACCGCGGTAATTCGTGAACTGCAGCGGGATTCCGTAGTCGTTCTCTTTGATGACCGCGATGGCTTTCTGGAGGTCGTCCTTGCTCCGGCCCACGACGCGGACCTGGTCGGCCTGGATGGAGGCCTGGACCTTCAGTTTGGCGTCCTTGATCGACTTCACGATCGCCTTCGCCTTTTCGGTCTCGATCCCCTGGACGATCTTCGCTTTCTGGCGGACGGTTCCCATCGACGCCGCCTCGATCTTCCCGTAATCGAGAGCTTTGAGGGCGACGTGGCGCTTCACGAGCTTCGTCTCGAGGACGTCCTTCACCTGCTTGAGCTTCCCCTCGTCGTCGCTGACGAGCGTCAGCTCGTCGTTCGACAGCTCGATCGAGCTCTTGCTGCCCTTGAAATCGAAGCGCTGCGCCAATTCCTTCTGCGCCTGCTGCACGGCGTTCGCGACTTCCTGCATCTCCGTGGTCGACACGACGTCGAATGAAAAATCCTGCGGCATCGAGGCTCCTACTGCGCGTTCACCACTTGGGTGCCGGCAGGCGGGGTGAAGTGGAACGTCTCCGCGCCGGCGGCTGCGGGATGATATCCGGAGAGCTCGAACGACGTGCGGTTCCCCTCGCGGTCACCATAGTCGATGCGGCTGATCGTGTGGCTGGAGGCGTCCGACGTGATGCTGATGTCGCGGATCATCGCGGCGCGGTCGCGCGGCTGCAGCGTCGTGACCACCGACCCGCCGTGCTGGGTCTCTTTCACGACAAAGTAGCGGTCGCGCGCGGCCGGATCGCCGATGAGGAGGAACGGCAGCTCGCGCTTGCGGGCGTCGTCGAGGACGCCGACCGTGACCTGCTTGTCGGCCGGGACGTAGAACCACGACTTGCTGCCGTCGAAGACGAATTGCTTCGGCTCGGGGGCGGTGTAGCTCCATCGCATCATCGGAAGCGTCCCGAAAACGACGGAACCGCTTTCGACCTGCGACGATTTGAACCCTTTCGGCGTGAAGCGCTGGGTGAACGATGCTTCCTTCCCGGCGATGACGGTCGCGGAGCGGTCGATCTCTGCTGCGAAGGTGCCGGTGGTGATGAGTAAGAGGGTGAGAGCGATGAGTGTCTTCAGAGTTTCTCCACTTCGATCGAAACGATGGCGGAGTTCACAACGAAGATCCGATCGTTTTTGCTCCGGTCGTGCGGATAGAGGAAAAAGCCGTTCCGCTCCGGGTTGTAATTCGCGACGCCGCGGATGATCTCGCCATCGCTGAATTCCACAGCAATTGTGCTGCCGTTCGCGGTGACCGGCTTCGGATGCGCCGCATCCTGCAGCGGGTAGAACACCGCCTTGAGGAGCGAAAACGGCACCTCGGCTTCACCGCCGTCGTCGCGCCGGACGCGCAGCAGTTCGTGTGAAGCGTCGATCGGTTCGAGCGATGCGCGCTCGGTGCGCCCATCGCGATAGCGGAGAACGACTTGTTCCATCAGTTCAAGTTTATCCTTCGCGGCGCAGCCGCGGAGGATCTGGAGCCCACAGGCGCGATCGTTCGCGAGCTTGCACCAGATCCTCCGGCGCTTCGCGCCGAAGGATAAATTTTTCGACCCATCAGAAGAGCTCGATCCCCCAGAGATCGTGAAGGTGAATGATACCTTCGACGCGGCGCTCGCCATCGACGATGAAGAGGGAGGTGATCTTCTTCGTCTCCATGATCTGCAGCGCCGCCGACGCCAGCTCGTTCGCGTCGATCGTAAGCGGGTTCTTTTTCATCGATTCGCCGGCCGTCTTCCTGACGATCTGCTCGTCGTTCTGCAGAAGCCGCCGGAGGTCGCCGTCGGAGATCGCGCCGGCGAGCCGGCCGTCCGCGTCGGTCACGGCCGTGATCCCGAAGCCTTTGTTGGACATCTCGTAGATCGCGTCATGCATCAGCGTCTTCGCTTCGACGACCGGCACGTCGTTCCCGCGATGCATGAGATCGGCCACGCGCAGGAAACGCTTTCCCAGCTTCCCGCCCGGGTGAAGAAACGCGAAATCCTCTTCTTTGAACCCCTTGCGCACCAGGAGCGCCATCGCGAGCGCGTCGCCGAGCGCCAGCGTCGCGGTCGTGGAGGCGGTGGGGGCGAGTCCGAGGGGGCAAGCTTCCTGGGAGATGGCCGCGGAGAGGTGGTAGTCGGCGTTTTTCGCGATCGTCGACGCCGGATTTCCGCTGATCGCCACGACCTCGGCGCCGATGCGTTTGATGTGCGGGATGAGCCGCACCAGCTCTTCGGTCTCGCCGGAGTTGGAGATCGCGAGGACGACGTCGCCGCGCACGAGCATGCCGAGGTCGCCATGGATCGCCTCGGTCGGATGGAGAAAGAACGAAGGCGTCCCGGTCGACGCGAGCGTCGCGCTGACCTTCTTGCAGATGATGCCCGATTTGCCGACGCCCATCGTGACGACGCGGCCGCCGGAGTCCCCCGTGGAAGCGTTGATCAGCTCCACGACCTCGACGAACGAGCCGTCGAGGTGGTCGATGAGGCCGACGATCGCCGCCGCTTCGACTTCGAGCACACGCCTCGCTTCGGCCAGGCTCGGATGATCGGAGACCCGTTCAGGCTTCGGCACCGTGCTTGATGGTATCAGCGTCGCCAGACGTACGCTTTGTGCGCCTCCATCCAGACTTCCTTCACCGCGTCGCCGCGGAGCATCTTGGTGATCCAGAGAATCTGGCCCACGTGGTTCGAGAGGTGGACGGCGATGTTGATCACGTCCTCGACGACCGATTTGTGCATCTTCGGCTCGGGCGAGGGGTCGCCGAGGCGTTCGAGGGTGAGGCTGTCGAACGTCCGCTCCGCCTTCGAGACCATGTCGTCGAAGATCGCGAGCAGCTCGGCCCTCGGGATCGTTCGCCGCTCGGCGAATTCGGCTTCGCGGTCGCGGTCGTAGTCGATGCGGCCGAGGTTGCGGTTCAGGTAGTGATTCAGCGAGCCGCTGATGTGGAGGACGATGTTGCCGATTGAGTTCGACTGCTCGTTCGGCCGCCACCAGATCTGCTCATCGTCCAGCAGCGCCAGACAGTTCCGCACCTCCGCCGGGAGCACCTTCGTGATGCGGATGTGGAGCGATTCCAGGGCTTGGGTCAACGTCTGGTCGTTCAAATCTCACCTCGTGCTTTTCGTTCCTGCGGCAGGAGCGCCGCGTAAAAGACGTCGTGTGCCGGCGTGGGGACGTTCAGCACAGCGCCCATCCGAACGACGGCGCCGACCTGCGCTTCGAGCTCCGACGGGCGGCCCTCCATCACGTCACGCTGCATCGAGGCCGTCGATTCCGGCGCCAGGTTGTCGTAGCGCTTCATCGTCAGGTCGAGCGCGTCGGGAGCGAGGGCGACGCCCTTTGCGGTGGCGAGGGCGATCACTTCGAGTACCGCCTTCGTCGCGAGCTCCCGCGTCTCCGGAGTACTACGCCAGACGCCGATCGGAACGCGGGTGACCGCGCCGATTGCGCTCATCGGAGTGATGAAAGCGAACTTCGTCCAGAGCGAGCGGCGGATGTCGGGCGGGATGTCGGCGTTGATCCCGGCATTCTTCATCGCGAGGAGCAGCCGCTCGGCGCGGGCGCTGCGGCGGTTGTCGAGCTCTCCGAATGCCACGAGCGGTTCCGAGGCCGCGTGGCGGATGTGTCCCGGCTCGACGACGAACGAGACGATCGCGCAGAGGCCGCCGAGCACGTTGTCAGTCCCGAGGCCGCGGATCAGATCGTCCGGCGCTTCGATCCCGTTTTCGAGGGGGACGACGGCGGTTTCGGGGCCGAGGAGCGGCTTTAGCGACGGGGCGACTGCGGCGACCTGCCACGCTTTGACGGCGACGAGGACGGCATCGACGGGACCGAGGGATGACGGATCGTCGGTGGCCTTGACGTGACTGACGGCGAAGTCGCCGAGGATGCTGTCGACGCGAATGCCGTTGCGCCGGAGGGCGTCGAGGGTCGCACCGCGGGCGATGAACGTGACGTCTTCGCCGGCATGCGCGAGCTTCGCGCCGAAATAGCCGCCGACTCCGCCCGCACCGACGACAGCGATCCGCATCGCGCGCATTATGATCGCGGTATGTTCCGACTCGAAACCGAACGCCTGATCGCCCGGCCGTGGGAGGCCGGCGATCGCGACGCCTTCGTCAGTTTCACCCAGGATCCCGAGGTCATGCGGTACGTGCACGGCGGTCTGCCGTACAGCGACCAAGAGATCGAGGAGTTCCTCGGGCGGCAGGCGCGTCAGCTGGCCGAATTCGGCGTCTGCATGGGAGCGCTAGTCGAGAAGGCGACCTCGCGCGTGGTCGGCGTCCTGGGGATTCAGCCGCTGGGCACGACGGGCGACCTTGAAATCGGCTGGTGGCTGGCGCGCGACCGTTGGGGGCGCGGCTACGCGACCGAAGGCGGCCGCGCCGCGATGGAGCACGTCCTGACCACCCGTCCGCGCGTCCTGGCGATCATCGATCCGGGCAACGAGGCGTCAAAACGCGTCGTGGAACGGCTCGGCATGCGTTACGAAGGGCGCGTCACCGGCGCGCAACTCGGCCATCGCCGGCCGGACATCGTGGTCGACCTCTTTGCGGCGTCGCGCGATGGCGCGGTTCATGCCTGAGTACGACACGTCTATGCGGAC
>DASXIH010000570.1:0-6839 GCA_036498125.1 Thermoanaerobaculia bacterium | reverse complement strand
CGCACGCCGCCACCATGCAGTGGCGCGGCATCGGACCGTTCCGCGGGGGACGCACCGTCGCCGCGACCGGTGTGCCGCAGCAGCCGAACGTCTTCTACATCGGCGTGAACAACGGCGGTGTCTGGAAGACCGACGACTACGGCCGCATCTGGACGCCGATCTTCGACGACCAGCCGACCGGCTCGATCGGCGCCATCGCCGTCGCGCCCTCCGATCCGAACGTCGTCTACGTCGGGAGCGGTGAAGGGCTGCAGCGTCCCGACCTCTCCACCGGCGACGGCATCTACAAGTCCGCCGACGCCGGCAAAACCTGGACGCACCTCGGCCTCCGCGACGGCCAGCAGATCCCGATGATCGCCGTCGACCCGCACGATCCGAACCGCCTCTTCGTCGCGGTCCTCGGCCACCCGTACGGCGCGAACGAGGAGCGCGGCATCTTCCGCTCGACCGACGGCGGCAAGACGTTCGAGAAGGTCCTCTACAAGAACGAAAACGTCGGCGGCGTCGACGTGATCTTCGATCCGTCGAATGCGCAGACGGTCTACGCCGTGCTGTGGGAGCAGCGGCAGGGGCCGTGGGAGAACGGCGTCTTCCGCGGAAACGGGAGCGGCTTCTTCAAGTCGACCGACGGCGGCACGACGTGGAAGCAGATCACCAACGGTCTGCCGGGCAACGAAGACGGTCTCTCGCGCATCGGCCTCGGCAACTCCCCCGCCGACCCGAAGCGGCTGTACGCCGTCGTCAACTCGGGGAAGAAGGCGGGCGTCTATCGCTCCGACGACGAGGGCGAGAGCTGGCAGCTGATGAACGGCGACGCGCGCCTCGTCGGCTACGGCGGCGACATGAACGAGATCCGCACCGATCCGAAGAACGCCGACGTCGTCTACATCGCGGCGGTAGCGTCGTGGAAGTCGGCCGACGGCGGCAAGACGTGGCACATGTTCCGCGGCGCGCCGGGCGGCGACGACTACCACCGCTTCTGGGTCAACCCCGACAACCCGAACGTCATCCTGCTCGCCAGCGATCAGGGGGCGGTGATCACGGTCAACGGGGGCGAGAGCTGGAGCTCCTGGTACAACCAGTCGACGGCGCAGTTCTACCATGTGAGCGCCGACAACGCGTTCCCGTACCGCGTCTGCGGCGGGCAGCAGGAGAGCGGCTCGGCGTGCGTGCAGAGCCGCGGAGACGACGGGCAGATCACCTTCCGCGAGTGGCACCCCGTCGGAGCGGAGGAGTACGGCTACGTCGTCGCCGACCCGCTGAATCCCGACGTCGTCTTCGGCGGCAAAGTCTCGCGCTACGACCGCCGCACCGACCAGGTGAACGAGATCGGCCCGATGCCGTTGCGCGGGAAGAGCTACCGGACGCTGCGGACGATGCCGGTCGTCTTCTCCCCCACCGATCCGCACGTCCTCTACTTCGCGTCGAACACGGTCTGGAAGACGTCGAACGGCGGGCAGTCGTGGAGCGAGATCAGCCCCGACCTGACGCGGGCGACGTGGGACGTGCCGGCGAACGTCGGCATCTACGCCAACAGCGCGGCCGCGAAACCGACGCAGCGCGGCGTCATCTACGCGCTCGCGCCGTCGCCGCTCGACCCGAACCGCATCTGGGCCGGCACCGACGACGGCCTCATTCAGGTCACCACCGACGCCGGGAAGAACTGGAAGAACGTCACGCCGAAAGAACTCGTGCCGTTCGCGAAGGTCTCGATCCTCGAGGCGTCGCACTTTCATGCGTCCGAGGCGTATGCGGCGATCAATACGTTGCGGCTGGACGATTTGCGGCCGCACATCTACCGGACGAAAGACGGCGGCAAGACGTGGACGCACATCACGAGCGGCATCCCCGACGGCGGGATCATCAACGTCGTCCGGGAGGACCCGCGGCGCGAGGGACTCCTCTTCGCCGGCAGCGAGACGCAGGTCTACGTCTCATACGACGACGGCGAGCATTGGGAATCGCTGCGGCTCAACATGCCGGCGAGCTCGGTGCGCGACCTCGTCATCCACGAAGACGACCTGATCGCCGGAACGCACGGCCGCGGGGCCTGGATCCTCGACGACATCGAGCCGCTGCGGCAGCACGGAATGGCCACACGCCTTCTGAAGCCCGCTCGCGCGTGGCGCTTCCGCTGGAACAAGAACACCGACACGCCGCTGCCGCCCGACGAGCCGGCGGCGCCGAATCCGCCCGACGGCGCGATCCTCGACTACTACCTCGCCTCGCCGGCCAGCTCGGTGACGCTCGAGATTCTCGACACGAACGGAAAGCTCATGCGGAAGTACACGAACAGCGATCCGTCGCAGCCACCCACCGAAACCGATTCCGTCCCCTGGTACTGGATTCGTCCGCCGCAGACGCTCGGCACCACCGCCGGCCTGCACCGCTTCGTGTGGGACCTCCACTACACCCCGGCACCTGGCGTCGAGGCGTCGTATCCGATCGCCGCGATCGCGTACAACACCGCCCCCGCGCCGACGTCGCCGTGGGTCATGCCCGGCAAGTACAACGTGAAGCTGACCGTCGACGGCAAGTCCTTCACGCAGCCGCTCACGGTTCGCATCGACCCGCGCGTGAAGACCCCGCTCACCGGGCTCGAAGAGCAGTTCAAGCTGTCGAAGGAGATGTACGACGGCGTCGTGAAGGCGAACGCCTCGCTGGAAGAGCTGCACGCGCTACGCAAGAACCTCTCGAAGGAGCTCGGCGCGAAGGCGGACGAGATCGAGGGCGACACGCGCGGCGGCTTCGAGTACAGCTTCCCGCGTCCGATCGGCGCACCGAAAGAGACGCTCAACAGCGTCTCGCACTCGATGCTCTCGATCATGCACCTCGCGCAGCAGGCCGACGTCGCGCCGAGCGAGCAGCTCGCCAAAGCGGCGGCCGACCGCCGGAAAGCGTTGGAAGAAGTTTTGGGCCGCTTCGGGGAGCTCAAGAAGCAGATTCATTAGACTGCCTCCATGCGAAAAGCGCTCGTCCTCACGCTCCTCGCCTTCACCGCGTCCGCCCAGACGTCGACGCCGCTGCACGGCGTCTACCTCGGAGACATCGACAAGAACGCGAACGCCTGTACCGACTTTTTCCAGTACGCGAACGGGTCGTGGCGCGCGGCGAACCCGATCCCGGCGTCGATGGACCGCTGGAGCCGCCGCTGGGCGGCGGGTGAGCAAAACAAGGATCAGCTGAAGACGATCCTCGACGACGAGTCGAAACGCCACGACTGGCCGAAGGGCGGCATCGACCAGCAGATCAGCGACTTCTACGGCTCCTGCCTCGACGAGGCCCGCATCAACGCCCTCGGCATCACGCCGGTCAAGCCGATGCTCGACGAGATCGACTCGATCAAGACCGGCACCGCGCTGCAGCAGACGCTCGCGAAGCTCCACGAGCTCCAGGTCTTCTCCCCGTTCGGCATCACCTCGACGCCCGACAACCACAATCCGGCCCAGGTGATCGGGAAGGTCTTCGCCTCCGGCCTCGGCCTCCCCGACCGCGACTACTACCTCAAGCCCGACCAGCGCTTCGTCGACGCCCGCGCGAAGTACCGCGAACACGTGGCGAAGATGTTCCAGCTCGCCGGCTACGCGCCGGCCGCCGCGAAGCGCGCCAGCGACACCGTCTTCGCCATGGAGACGCGGCTCGCGAAGGCGCAGCTCGACAACGTAGCGCTCCGCGACCCGGCGGCGACCGACCACAAGGTGAGCGTTGCCGCGCTCCAGAAGATGACGCCGAAGTTCAACTGGAGCCGCTACCTCGACCGCTCGCACGTCTCGCAGGCGGACCTCAACGTCGACCAGCCGAAGTTCATGGAAGAGGTCGAGCACGAGCTGGAGACGGCGCCCCTCTCCGACTGGAAGACATACCTCAAGTGGGGCGTCATCAACTCCTCCGCCTCGGCGCTCTCGAAGCCATTCGTCGACGAAGACTTCGCGTTCTACGGCGCCTACCTCCGCGGCCAGAAAGAGATCAAGCCCCGCTGGAAGCGCTGCATCGAGACGGAAGACGCGCTCCTCGGCGAAGCCCTCGGGCAGCGCTACGTCGAGCGCTATTTCCCGCCCGCCGCGAAGGCGCGCATCACGGACCTCGTCAAGAACGTGCTGAGCGCCATGGGCGACACCATCCGCGATCTCGACTGGATGAGCCCCGACACGAAGAAGCAGGCGTTCGAGAAGCTCGCCACGTTCAATCCGAAGGTCGGCTATCCCGACAAGTGGAAGGACTACAGCCACGTCGTCATCACGCCCGACTCGTACTTCAAGAACGTCATGGCGGGACTCCGCTTCGTCTCCACCGACGACCGCGCGCAGATCGGAAAGCCGGTCGACCGCGGACGCTGGGGGATGACGCCGCCGACCTCGAACGCCTACTACAACCCGCTGCTGAACGAGATCGTCTTCCCCGCCGGCATCCTGCAGCCGCCGGCGTTCGACGTGAACGCGGTCGACGCGATCAACTACGGCGCGATCGGCGTCGTGATCGGGCACGAGATCAGCCACGGGTTCGACGACCAGGGGGCGAAGTTCGACGCGCAGGGTCGCCTCAACAACTGGTGGACGGCCGACGATCTGAAGCGCTTCCATGAGCGGACCGACTGCGTCGTGCGCCAGTTCGACAACTACTTCATCGAGCCCGGCATCCACCACAACGGAAAGCTCGTCCTCGGCGAGTCGATCGGCGACCTCGCGGGGGCGAAGATCGCCTACCGCGCGTTCCAGAAGGCGCAGCAGACGACGCCCGCGCCGACGCTCGACGGTTTCACGCCCGACCAGCAGTTCTTCATCGCCTGGGGTCAGTTCCGAGGAGACGAGATCCGGCCGGAGAGCCAGCGGATGATGATCCAGGGCGACCCGCACCCGATCGCGAAGTACCGCGTCATCGGACCGCTGTCGAACCTGCCGGAGTTCGCGAAGGCGTTCGGCTGCGGGAGCGACTCGACGATGGTGCGGCCGGAAGACAAGCGCTGTGTGGTGTGGTGATCCCCGCTCTCGTGTAGCGCAGGCTTCCAGCCTGCGCCCGGTTCCCCCGCCCGGGGCGCAGGCTGGAAGCCTGCGCTACACGAACGACTGGTAAAATCGCGAAGCATGCCGACTGAAGTCGAAAAGCTCCGTGAGACCGCGCGCAAGTTCTGGCGCAGCGAAGACATTTTCTGTGAGAAGCATCCCGCAGTGAAGATGGTCGGGAGCTTCGTCCAGACGACGTTCGCCGATCACATCTTCCTCACCTGCCCGAAGGGGAAAGAGACGATCACCATCCCGCAGCGCCCGCGCCAGGTCGAGTTCCATCCGCAGCAGGTCATCGGGATGGTCGAGAACATCCAGCGCGGCGACAGCAACCTCTGTTACCGCTGCCAGTCGATTCTCGAGATCGACGCCGTCGAAAACCCCTCCACCGGCGTCACCGACTACATCTTCACCTGCACCCGCTGCTTCTCGTGGGGCCGATGGATGGGCCACCCGGAAGCGGCGAAGATCGGGAAGCCGAAGAAGAAGGCAAGCTAGGGAGTCGGGAGCCGGGAGTGGTGAGTCGACTCGACTCCCGACTCCCTACTCCCTACTCACCACTCCCGAACTTCGAGGTAGGGAATTACCATTCTCCGTCACTCCTTTAGTGACGCGATCAGCACATGCAGAACAGAAGCGGGGCCGAAACCGCCATCGAAGTGCACGACTGGGTGGATACCCGGCCGCTCTCCAGTCTCGTCGCGAGCTTCGCACGGGTGCACATCCTTCTCTCGGTATTCAACGGAAACGCCGACGCGTGGCTGTCGATGATCGCCAGCAGTGGGACGGAAGAAGAAGTCGCCAACGACGCCCCCTTCCTCGCCGAGCTGAAACGCCGCCTCGTCCGGGAGCCGGACCTCATCGACGAGCTCCGCGAAGCGCTGCAGCACTTCGCCTCGTTGATGACATAGACTCGGCGCGCTGCGATGCAGTCGCAAACTCCGCACGTCGTGATCGTTGGCGGCGGCTTCGCCGGACTCTATGCCGCGCGAGCTCTCCGCGGCGCACCGGTCCGCATCACCATCGTCGACCGCCATAACTACCACCTCTTCCAGCCGCTCCTCTACCAGGTCGCCACCGCCGCGCTGAACCCGAGCGATATCGCCGCGCCGATCCGCAGCATCCTCCGCCGCCAGAGCAACGTCTCCGTTCTCCTCGGCGAAGCCACGTCGATCGACGTGAACCGCAACGCGGTCGTCCTGAAGGACGGCGCGGAGTTGGTTTACGACTACCTGATCGTCGCCACCGGCGCGACGCATTCGTATTTCTCACACCCCGAGTGGGAGCCGGACGCTCCCGGCCTCAAGTCGATCGACGACGCGCTCGAGATCCGCCGCCGGGTCCTCGTCGCGTTCGAGACCGCGGAGCGCGAGGAGAACGAGGCGGCGCGCAATGCGCTGCTGACCTTCGTCATCGTCGGCGCCGGTCCGACCGGCGCGGAGCTCGCCGGCGCGCTGTCGGAGATCGCGCGGCAGACGATGCTCCGCGACTTCCGGCACATCAATCCGTCGAGCGCCCGCATCATCCTCGTCGAAGGGAAGGACCGCGTTCTCCCGACGTATCCGCCGAGCCTCTCGAAGAAAGCGCAGCGCCAGCTCGAGCACCTCGGCGTCGAAGTGATCACCAACGCCGTGGTCACGTCGCTCAACGACCGTGAGGTCTGCATCGGTGACAAGACCATCCCGACGCGCACCGTCCTCTGGGCCGCAGGCGTCAAAGCCTCTCCCCTCGCCGCCTCCCTCGGCGCGCCGCTCGACCGCGCCGGACGGGTGCTCGTGAATCCCGACCTGACCATTTCCGGCCATCCGGAAGTCTTCGTCGCGGGCGATCTCGCGGCGG
>DASXIH010000569.1:0-4730 GCA_036498125.1 Thermoanaerobaculia bacterium | reverse complement strand
GCCGAGCTCGAGCTCCTGCTGCGCGAGTTTTTCGCCCATCTCTCGATTCCTGTTGTGCGCGACATGCCCTTCGGTCATTATGGAGATAACCTCCTGATGCCGATCGGTACTCTCGTTCGTCTCAGCACACAGGACCACTCGTTCACGGTCATGGAGCCGGCGGTAGCGACATAAGAGAACGATGAGGCATTCGCAAAGATGAAGGCGGTCTTCAAGACGACCGGCGGAAAGGATCCGGTGAAAGAAGGAACCGCCGCGTTCTCCCCCGGCGATCTGGTCTTCTCCCAGGGCGACCTCGGCACGGAGATGTTCATCATCCTCGACGGCGAGGTCGAGATCGTCAAACACATCAATGACGAGTCGCACGTCCTCTCCCATCTCGAAAAGGGCGACTTCTTCGGCGAGATGGCGCTCCTCGAATCAGCCCCCCGTACCGCGGACGCGGTGGCGAAATCGGAGGTCCGGGTCCTCGTCATCAACGGATCGCAGTTCGACGAGATGCTCCGGAAGAACCCGGAGATCGCGGTCCGCATCATCCGCAAGTACTCCAAGCGCCTCCGCGAGGCGAATGCGCTGCTCGAACGGCTCGTAGGCCGGCCGGTCGACGACGACCATCACGCGCTCGACGCCACCAACATCGCGCCGCCGCCGAAAGCGAAGCAGCATCGGATCGTCGACCTCGCCAGCGGAACCGCGTTCTTCCTCTCCAGCGGTGACGAGACGACCATCGGCCGCGCCGACCCGGTCACCGGCATCCTCCCCGACGTCGACCTGACCGCCGTCGACACGAATCGCTCCGTCTCGCGCCGTCACGCGAAGATCATTCGCACCGGCAACGACTATCACGTGCTCGAAGAGGTCGGTACCGTCAACGGGACGTACGTCAACGACCAGCGCATCCCGACCGGCGTTCCAGTGACCATTCATAACGGCGACCTGGTGAAGATCGGTCTCGTCGCGATGAAGGCAGTCTTCGAGTAGTAGAACTTAGCCGGCCCGTACGCGTCCTGTTGCACAATCGGGGTTGTGACTCTCGCGCCCGACACGGCGGTGCAATTCCTCAAGGGCGTCGGCGAGGGGCGCGCGCGGGCGCTTGCTGCGTACGGGATCGAGACCGTCCGCGATCTCCTCTGGTTCTTCCCGTATCGCTATGAAGACCGGCGCAACCCGACGCGGATCGTCGAGGTCGGCCGCCATCTCGACGAGCCGGTGTTGCTGCGCGGGAAGGTGATCTCGGCGAAGTCGCATGTCTCGCCGCGCCGGCGGATGAAGATCTTCGAGGCCGTGCTCGAGGACGGGAGCGGCGCGGTCAAGCTGATCTGGTTCAACCAGCCATACCTCACCGATCAGATCGACCGCGGCGATCGCCTGTCGGTGTACGGCATCCCGAGGCGGGGCGCGTACGGCCCTTTGCAGATCGAGTCGCCCGACTGGGAGAAGTTCGAAGGCGACGAGGACGATCAGGGGGCCATCGTCCCGATCTATTCAAAGGTGACGAACGTCCCGCCTCGGGCGTTGCGGAAGATTCTCGCGACCGCGATCGAGCAAGCCCTGCCGGAGCTCGACGATCCGATGCCGGACGACGTCCGCGCTACGCTCGGCGTGATCCCGCTCCGCGACGCCATCGCGCAGTTGCACCACCCCGTGGAGTTGGCGGACGACTTCCTCGCGCAGCGCTCGCCGGCGCACCTGCGCGTCATCCTGCAGGAGTTCTTCAGCTTCCAGCTCGCGCTGCGCGTCCGGCGCGCCACGGAAGAGACGAAGGAGAAGGAGCGGAAGATCGTCGTCGACGACGCGCTCCGCGCCGAGGTGAAGAAGATCCTGCCGTTCCGCCTGACGGGAGCGCAGAAGCGCGTGGTGCGCGAGATCGCGGACGACCTGCAGTCGACGCGGCCGATGTACCGGCTGCTGCAAGGCGACGTCGGCAGCGGCAAGACGATCGTGGCGCTCATCGCGGCAATGATCGCGATCCGCAACGGACACCAGGTGGCACTCCTGGCGCCGACGGAAATCCTCGCCGAGCAGCACGGCCAACGCATTCGTCAACTAGTTGACCATTCCGTCGTGATGGCGAAGGCGACCGGCTCGATGACGGCGGGCGAGCGGCGCACGCTGATCGCAGGGTTGCGCGACGGCTACATCCAGCTCGTCGTCGGGACGCACGCCATCCTCGAGGAGAAGATCAAGTTCAAATCCCTCGGACTGGCGATCGTCGACGAGCAGCATCGCTTCGGCGTCGAACAGCGGCAGAAGTTGTTCGCGAAGGCCGATACGCCGGACATCCTGGTCATGACCGCGACGCCGATCCCGCGCTCGCTGGCGCTCGCGATGTACGGCGACCTGGAGCTCTCGGTCATCGACGAGCTGCCGCCGGGCCGCCAGCGCGTGCGAACGGAGGTGCGCACCGGGTCGCAGCTCGAGCGCGTCTACGCATTCATCGACCGCGAGATCGAGACGGGAGCGCAGGCGTACGTCGTCTATCCGATCATCGAGGAGTCGGAGAAGACGAACCTCAAACCGCTGACGGTCGGATTCGAGTCGACGCAGCAGCGCTTCCCGAAGCGGCGGATCGCGATGCTGCACGGCCGGATGTCGTCGGCCGACAAAGACGAAGTGATGCAGCGGTTCAAGCGCGGCGAGATCGACATCCTCGTGTCGACGACGGTGATCGAAGTCGGAATCGACGTGCCGAACGCGTCGATCATGCTGATCCTCGACGCCGACCGCTTCGGACTCTCGCAACTCCACCAACTCCGCGGGCGCGTCGGCCGCGGCGACCGGAAGTCGTACTGCATCCTGGTGCACGAGGAGAAAGCGCCGGCCGAGGGGCAGGAGCGGCTGAAGGCGTTCGCGGAGACGAAGGACGGCTTCGAAGTCGCGGAACGCGATCTCCAGCTCCGCGGTCCCGGCGAATTTCTCGGCACCCGCCAGTCGGGCGTGCCGCGCTTCCGCTTCGGAAACATCGTCCGCGACCACGCTCTGATGGACCGAGCGCGCGACGTCGCCATCGAGCTTCTCGAACGCGACGGAGCCGAACGTGCAACCGACGTTGTGCACCGGCTCATCGGCACGCACATCGCGGCCACTTCGCGCGACTAACTTTGCTACACTCGCGCGCCACTTAAAAGGCGTTACGCGTTATGCGTTACGCGTTACGAACTGCAGTCCGCGTAACGCGTAACGCTCACGAGCTCGAATTGACTTCTAACCCACAATACGTCCTCAGCGGTCTCCGTCCGACCGGACGCGTGCACCTCGGCAACTACTTCGGCGCGGTCAAGAACTGGATCGACCTCCAGGACCGCTACACCTGCTATTACTTCGTCGCCGACTGGCACGCGCTGACGTCCGACTACGCCGATCCGTCGAAAGTCCATCAGTCGACGTTCGAGGCGGTGGCCGACTGGCTCGCGGCGGGGATGGATCCGCAAAAGTGCACGATCTTCCTGCAGTCGGAAGTGAAGGAGCACGCGGAGCTGCATCTGCTGCTCTCGATGGTGACGCCGCTGCCGTGGCTGGAGCGCGTGCCGACATTCAAGGACCAGCAGGCGCAGATCGAGGACAAGGACCTCAACACGTACGGGTTCCTCGGATACCCGCTGCTGCAGACCGCCGACATCATCGTCTACCGCGCGAACTACGTCCCGGTCGGTGAAGACCAGGCCTCGCACTTGGAGCTGTCGCGCGAGATCGTGCGCCGCTTCAACAACTTCTACGGCGACGTTTTCCCCGAGCCGCAACCGCTCTTCACCGCGACGCCGAAGGTGCCCGGACTCGACGGCCGCAAGATGTCGAAGTCGTACGGCAACACGATCGGGCTCACGGCGAGCGCGGACGAGATCCGCGCGCTCGTCGCGAACATGTTCACCGATCCCGAGCGCCTGCGGCGGAAAGACCCCGGCCGCCCCGACGTCTGCAACCTCTTCCAATTCCACAAACTCTTCTCGGACGAGGAGACGGTGCGCCGCGTCGATCACGAATGCCGCAGCGCGCTGATCGGCTGTGTCGACGACAAGAAGCTGCTGACCGAGATCATGGTCGAGAAGCTGGCGCCGATCCGGAAGCGCCGCGAGGAGATCGACCGTGATCCCTCGATCGTCTGGGACGCGCTGCGCGAGGGGAACCGCAAGGCGCGCGAGCGGGCGCAGGAGACGATGGACGCCGTTCGCAAAGCGGTGAAGATTGATTACCCCGAGCTGCGCGGATGACCACGATGGCCGAAGAAGAGACTGAAGAGTCGAACGGGTACAAGGTCACGTTGCCGGCCTTTCAAGGCCCGCTCGACCTGCTGCTGCACCTCATCAAGAAGAATGAGGTCGACATCTATGACATCCCGATCCTGCTGATCACGCAGCAGTACAACCAGTACCTCGAGGCGATGGAGCAGTTCGACCTCGAGGTGGCCGCCGACTTCGTCTACATGGCGGCGGTGCTGATCAACATCAAGTCGAAGATGCTCCTGCCGCGCGACGAGAACGCCGATCCGGCCGAGGATCCGCGCAAGGAGCTCGTCGACCGCCTGCTCGAGTACCAGCGTTTCAAGGCGGTGGCGGAGACGTTCGCGGAGCTCGACGTGGTGCGCATGGGGATGTGGCAGCGCCCGCCGACGAAGCTGCCGGGAACTGACGCGTCGGAGATCGACATGAGCGAGGTCTCGCTCTTCGACCTGATCGACGCATTCCGCACGGCGCTCAATCGCTACAAGGAAGCGCATCCGCAGTCGATCGAGC
>DASXIH010000568.1:0-17650 GCA_036498125.1 Thermoanaerobaculia bacterium | reverse complement strand
TCAATGTCGTACTCGGTCGAGCCGCGGAATCCACTGCTCGATCACCGCCTCGTCGAGACCGTGATTGGGTTGCGCAAACACGCTTCCGACGCCGGGTTGCCGCCGAAGGCGTGGTTGCGCGAGGCCGCACGCGACCTCGTGCCCGCCGCCGTACTCTCTCGTCCGAAACGCGGCTTCCAACCTCCGGGGGTCGAGTGGCGCGCGGAAGTGTTCGCGAAGCACGGCGAGAAGCTGATCGACGGAAGGCTGGCCGCGAGCGGCCTGATCGACCGCAAGCTGCTCAGGAAGTTCGCTTCTCCCTGGCGCCGCCAGATGGTGATCGCGTTTCCGCTGCTGGTGCTGGAGCTGTGGTGCCGCTCCATCTGAGCACACGCGACGCATCGGCGCGGCGGACTTTGCGCGGCTCCGGCTGGGCGCGATCGGCCGCCTCGCGGTCAAGGATCATTCCCGCACCGGCGGTGGCATTCGTCAGCCGGTCGATGAGGATGAACGAGCCCATGGCGCGGTTGCGGGCGTAGGAGTCGAACGCGATCGGCCGCGCCGTCGCGAGCCGTACCCGACCGATCTCGTTCAGCGCGAGTTGGGCCGCCGCGTGGTGGCGCAGCTCCTGGACGTCGACGCGGTACCGGACGTCGGAGACCTTGCACGGGATCGACGCGGTCGCGTGCTTCAGGAGGTACTCCCGTCCGGCGGCGAGCGGCGACTCATCCATCCAGACGACCATCGCCTCCAGCTCGCGCTCCAACGTCGGGACATTGCGGACGTGGGCGATCAGATCGCCCCGCGACACGTCGACGTCGCGGTCGAGCGTCGCCGTCACCGCCATCGGCGCGAACGCCTCGGCAACTCCTTGGCCGCCGGCTGCGAGCGATGCGATGTGCGCGCGGCGGAGTGACGGCAGAACGACCACCTCGTCGCCCGTGCGCATGACTCCCGAGGCGATGGTGCCGGCGAGATGGCGGGTGTCGCCCGAGCGGAGCGTCAGCTGCACCGGAAACCGCAGGTCGATGAGGTTGCGATCGCTCGCCACGTGAACGTTCTCGAGGTAGTCGAGCAGCGGCCGGCCGCGGTACCACGGCATCGCGGCACTCCGCTCGACGACGTTGTCGCCGTTCGACGCGGAGATCGGGATGAACTCGACGTCCGTCACCTCGAGGCGCGTGCAGAAGTCGACGAAGTCGCGGCGGACTTCCTCGAAACGCCGTTCGTCAAACGCGGCGAGATCCATCTTGTTGACGGCGACGACCATGTGGCGGATGCCGAGGAGTGCGGCGATGAACGCGTGGCGGCGGGTCTGCTCGACGATCCCCTCGCGGACGTCGACGAGAACGAGCGCGAGGTCGCAGTGGGAGGCGCCGGTCGCCATGTTCCGGGTGTACTGCTCGTGCCCCGGCGCGTCGGCGATGATGAATTTTCGCTTCGCCGTCGCGAAGTAGCGGTAGGCGACGTCGATCGTGATTCCCTGCTCGCGTTCCGCGCGAAGGCCGTCGACGAGCATCGCGAAATCGAGATCGGTCGAGGTGCTGCCGTAGCGCGCGGTATGCCGGCGCGCCGTGGCCGCGTGGTCGTCCGGAACGTTCCGACTGTCGTAAAGCAGCCGTCCGATGAGCGTCGACTTCCCGTGATCGACGCTGCCGCAGGTGAGGAACCGGAGTAGCTCGAGGTTCTGATATGTCTCGACGAAGCTCATCAGAAGTAACCTTCGCGCTTCTTGTCTTCCATCGAAACGCCTTCGTCGTAGTCGATGACGCGGCCCTGGCGCTCGGAGACGTTGGCGCTCACCGTTTCTTCGATGACGCCGGCGACCGTCGTCGCTTCCGACTCGACCGCGCCCGTCAGCGGATAGCAGCCGAGGGTGCGGAAGCGGACGTGGCGGCGCGAGACTGCTTCGCCCGAGCGGAGCGGGAAGCGATCGTCATCGACCATGAGAAGGATGCCGTCGCGCTCGACGACGGGACGCTCTTGCGCGAAGTAGAGCGGAACGACCGGGATCTGTTCCATCCCGATGTACGACCAGACGTCGACCTCGGTCCAGTTGGAGAGCGGGAAGACGCGCATCGTCTCCCCTTTGCCGAGGGTCGTGTTGTAGAGATTCCAGAGCTCGGGGCGTTGGCGGCGCGGATCCCAATCGTGCTGGGGGCCGCGGAGGGAGAAGACTCGCTCTTTCGAACGACTCGCCTCCTCGTCGCGGCGCGCGCCGCCGATTGCGGCGTCGAAGCCGTAGTGATCGATCGCCTGACGGAGCGCGAGCGTCTTCATCACATACGTGTAGCGCTGGCCGTGCTCGAACGGGTTGATCCCGCTTGCCTTTCCCTCCACGTTGGTCCAGATCCGGAGCTCGACCTCGCCAGTGGAAGCGAGTGCATCGCGAAACGCGATCATCTCGCGGAACTTCCAGCCGGTGTCGATGTGGAGGAGCGGGAACGGAATCTTCGCCGGCGCGAACGCTTTGCGGGCGAGATGGAGCAGGACCGACGAGTCCTTCCCGATCGAATAGAGGAGCACCGGATCGCGAAAGGCCGCCGCGGTCTCGCGCAGAATGTAGATGCTCTCCGCTTCGAGTTGCCGGAGATGCGGGAGGAGAAAACGCGTCACCGCGCCACGACTCCGAGGAGGTCGAGGATCGCGTTCACGGCATCGTCGGGGGGTGTGTTGGAAGTGTCGATCCGCAGTTCGGGATTCTGCGGCGGCTCGTACGGTGCGGAGATTCCGGTGAAGTCGGTGATCTCCCCGGCTCGCGCGCGCTTGTAGAGACCCTTGACGTCGCGTCGTTCGCAGACGTCGAGCGGGGTGTCGAGGTAGACCTCGAGAAATTCGCCGGGAGCGGCGGTACGCGCGGCGTCGCGGTCGCGGCGATACGGCGAGATGAACGCGGCAATCGCGACGACGCCTGCGTCGGCGAAGAGCGCCGCGACGTGGCCGGCGCGACGGATGTTCTCGGCGCGATCGGCGGGGCTGAATCCGAGATCGGAATTGAGACCGCTGCGGAGGCGGTCGCCGTCGAGCACATAGGCTGCGCGGCCGGCGTTCGCCAGCTCCTGCGCGAGGAGCTGCGCGATCGTCGTCTTGCCCGAACCGGAGAGACCTGTCAGCCAGATGACGCAACCGCGAGTGGGGGGCGGCACGACCGGGAGAATACACGCTACCCTAGCCGCAATGCTCCTCTCGCTGCGTCACCGCTTCATCTTCATCCATATTTACAAGACAGCGGGAACCAGCCTGACGCACGCGCTCCGTCCATATGCCCGCGAGCCGCTGCCGGCGCGGATTCTGGAACGCGTCGGCCTGCGCAAGCCGGCAATCGCACCGCTCCCCGACCACGTCTCGGCGCGCGATCTCCGCGAGTCGATTCCGCGCGAGCTGTTCGAGAGCTGCTTCAAGTTCGCGTTCGTTCGCAACCCTTGGGACTGGCAGGTCTCGCTCTATCACTACATGCGCGAGTTGCGGCGGCATCCGCAGCATCGCATCGTCCAGTCGCTGTCGTTCGACGAGTACATCGACTGGCGCGTCAGCTCGGACAAGCATCTCCAGAGGGAGTTCGTCGCCGACGAATCGGGCAAGCTCCTCGTCGACTTCGTCGGCCGCTTCGAGAGTCTCGACCGCGACGCGCAGACGGTGTTCGAGCGGATCGGAATCCGTGCGACCGTTCCGCACCGGAATCGCTCGTTTCACGGCGGCTACCGGACGTACTACAGCGAGCGATCGAAGCGGCTCGTCTCGGAGCATTTCGCCGAGGACATCGAGATGTTCGGCTACTCGTTCTGAGCGATCACGAGAGCGTCGAGCACGACGCCGGCGCGGTCTCCCTCGAACGTGATCTCGATCTCGGCGTTGTCCGCTGCAACGAAGTCTCGCTCGAAGTTAAGAGTCCGTCGAAGAAGACGACGCATCAATGGAGGCGGCCGCATATCGAGATCGGCGAGAACGTCGCCGGCGACGCGGATGGTCAATCGTCCGCCGCTCCTGTTGCTTGTCTCCAGCCACGCGCGGCCGGTCAGCCGCTGTGCTCCCGCGGGAATCGGCGAGCGTAGCGATACGGGCGAATCGCCGCTCATATACAGCCGGTCGCCGCGCGACGAGATCTTCACGGTTGCGCCGTCGGAGACGGACGATCGATGAAAGTAGAGACTCCCGGCCGTCTGGACTGCGGGACGCGGCCCCGCGGTGAGGCGTTCGAGCGATCCCTCGCCGAAGCGGCCGGGCGTCAGGGCGTTGTAGTAGGCGAGCGTCTCCGAGAGAAAGACGAACTGCTCCGGCGCACGTCCGTAGAGCGCCTCGATGAACGCACCGTCGGCCGACGGCGCGTAGACGGAGAAGCGATCGTCCGCTACGAAGGCGCGGCTCACCGCGAACTGGCCGGAGTCGACGCGCGAGACACGCACGTTGCGCGGAGCGGCGCGGCGAACGCGGTCGCCGAGCTTCTGGTCGTACACGATCGCCCCGGCGTCGGGATGTCTGCGGATCGCCTCGGCGAGCCTCGCCGGGAGCGCGTCGTGGAAGAGGTTGTCGTCATCGAGAAAGACGATCCAACCGCTCGAGATCAGCTCCAGCGCCCGATTGCACTGCGCGTACTCCCCCGGACCTTCGGAACGCGCGAGCTCGACCTCAGCACCCGGCACCGCGCTCACTGCGTTGCGCGCCTTTTCTACGTCCAGACCGAAACGGTTGTCGAGGACGACGAGCCAGTGCAGCTTCATGCCGTCGGGCACGTGCGCCGCACGGATCGACTCCGCGATCTTGCCGAGGTTCCCGACGCGGATGCAGGGGGTGACGATGTGGAGGTCGAGCATCACGTCGTCTGTCTGCGGAAGAGAAACCCTCGATAGAGCGGCTGCTCCTCGAGCCTGCGGATCGCCGGGCCGTCTTCCATGAAGAACTCGCGAACCAACGTCATGCCGCAGGAGGCGACGTGCTCGACGAACTCGTCGCGGTTCAGGACCCAGCAGAGGTACTCGGTCGCGTACGACGCGCCGCGCATCGGGCGCTGGATCGCGACGACCGACGGCGACCGGAACACGAACGCCATCCGGCAGATGTAGAGCGAGTCCGAGGCCTGGGCGAGCTCCCGAACGAGCGTGCGCCAGTCGCGTTCGTACCAGATGGAGCTGCTCGCCATTACGAGGTCGTACCGGCGGCTGAGCGCCGCTGCGCGTTCGTCGGAGAAGGTCACGTCGCCGTTCAGCCGCCGCCCCTCCTCGACGATGCGAGGGACGTCGTAGACGGTGTAGTCGAACGAAACATCGCGCACGAGCGCGCGCGCGAGCACAGAGTAGTGACCGAATGCCCCTCCCCAATCGAGAACGCTGAGCTGCCCTTTGCGGCGGGCGACCGTCGTCAAAACGTACCCGAACATCATCGCGGCGTTGTGGCCGATCAGGTCGGCGATGTGTCCGCTGTCCGACTCGCGCGCGATCGTGACCGGCGCCGTCCCCTGGATCGCTTCGACATATCTCTGCCAACGCGCCGCCTGCACGCGAGCGACGCCTTCGACATTCCATCCGCGCGCCGGCGTATCCCACCCAGCGCGCGCCACCTCCCACTCATGCCACGGCATCGAATGACGCAGCCCGCGCAGAAAACGGAGCACCACCGGCGGCACCCAGTCGTGGACCACGTCACGCCAGGTCATTGCGCGGGACCGCCCGCGATGCGGGTGATCTTGAGCGAGCCTGCTGAATCGTCCCGCCGGAACGAACCGTGCGCATGCTCGAAATACTCGTCGGTTGCTTTTCGAGCGCCCGCCCACGCGTGATAGTCGTCGATGATGACGCTCCCTCCGGCGACGAGACGCGGAACGATCCGGAGCAGAGACGTTTTCACAGGCTCGTACCAGTCAACGTCGATGTGCGCGAAGCACACCGTTGGCTCGATCGTCATCGTTTCCTGCAGCAGACCTCGAATGAGGCTGATCCGGTTACGCGATTCCTCCAGTCCGAACGCGCGAAGATTGCCCCGGACGGTTTCGTAAAGGTCATCGCGGTAGCCGTAGTATCGGTCGCCGCCGATGCCCTCTGATCTTCCCGATTCGATCACGGAGTAGCGCCGCCGCGTCTCGTCGTCATCCTGTTCCGTCGGCCGAGGAATCATTCCGAAGACATCGTACACACGCAGCGGACGTGATTGGCTTTTGAGCGACGCCATGACGATCGTCGAACCGCCGAGCGCGCAGCCGGCTTCGACCATGATGCCGCGAAGGCCCTTGCGCTCGATGTCACGAACCGTCTTCGCGACCGATTCGAGCTTCTCCTCCGTCAGATACGTCAGATTCTTCGACAGCACGGCAGCGATGAGTGCACGCTCCGTCCGCTCGGCAGGCGACGCAACCAAACGTTTCAGGAGCTTCACGAACCGTCGTTTCATCGTCGTCGAAAGAGGAAGACCGGCTCGCCGCCCTCGGATGTGTCTCCGACGACTTCCAGCTCGCACCGAAAGCCACACTGCTCGAAGATGCCAAGAAGGTCCTCGCGGCTGTAGGCGTTCACCCATCCTGCCGACACCCGACGCCAACGCCCCCCCGCTGCGATCCTCGGAGGCGCGAGCTGATACGAGACGAGACAGAGGGGCGCTTGCCGCGACACCCATTCAACGAGCGAAGGCACGTCGCGAACGTATTCGAGAACCCCGGCGAAGACCGCTACGTCTGCGTGGAGGTCACCGAGGTCGGGCAATGGACGGTGATTCAGATCGAGGACTACCGTGTCGGGCCCGCGGGAGACGAGATCGATCGGGATGTAGACGCAGCTCGGATCGAGAAAACGCTCGAGGCTGCGCCGTCCGGCACCGAAATCGACGACGCGCGAGCCGGTGGGGATATGCCGCGCGACGATCTGCGCCCGCTCGTCCCATTGCGGATTCAGCTCGCGCTCATCCGACCAGCGGCGGGTGTCGGACCGCGAGAGGAGGCGCAGGCGGAGGGTCGCCCAGAGCAGCCGCACGTCGCGACGGAGAACGGGTGGATTTCGCAGCCGGCGCAGCGTGCGGCGGAGACGACTCATCGCGTGTGATGTGTTTTGTTGGACGTGTTCACGATAGCACGCAGCCGCCGGTACGCCTCCCGCCCGGCGTCGATCTGCCGCGCCGCCGCTTCGAGCAGCCGCGGACGGATCGTTTCCGCCTCGGCCCAAGCCGCGTCGATCGCCCGCTCGAGACGCGTCGTGAAGTCCGGGGCGTGGAGGAGCTCCACATGGCATCCGGCGCCGAACTGCGCGGCGAGGCCGTTGAATTTGTCGACGTAGTAAGGCGACGAGGCGATGCAGACCGCCGGCACGCCGATCGAAAGTGCGAACACCGCCGCGTGATAGCTGCCGGCAACGACGATACGGCACCGCCCGGCCAGATCGATCGCCTTCGCGACGTCGAACGCCGACGGTTCCGGCAAGGCCGCGTCGGGAAACATCTCCTGCAACGTCGCGAAGTCGCTGTCGATCTCGTACCGCGAGATCGGAATCGGGACGATCGGGCCACCGAGCCGCTGGGCGGCTGCGGCGACGACGGATCGGATCGATTGCGCGTCTTCGAGACTCACTCCGGCGTAGCCCGCGACGCGGACGTTCACGCCGATTCCCGCTCCGAACGCCGGCGGCCGGCGCTCGTACGCGAGCTCGATCGCGTCGTCCCCGGTCGTCACGACGTTCTCCTCGGCGATCGCCAGCGCGCGCAGCAACGGCCGGCTCGCCAGATCCTCGCGCAGTGCAATGAGGTCCGCGCGCCGGAGCACGGATCGTGTTCTCCGGCGCAATTGCGCGCTCTCGATCGGCCCGACCCCCTGCCCCATCAACGCGACCGGCTTTCCGCGCTCCAACGCCAGCTCCAGCGTTTCGAGGAATGCGAGCGCGTAGCCGGCAAACGCGTCGGTGAGACCGCCGCCGCCGCCGACGACCACGAGGTCCGAGGTCTCGACCGCCGATAAGTACTGCGCCACCTCTCCGCGAAAGCGTCCACGCACGCGGAGCAGAGCGCGGACGAACCCGGGAGCGTGCCGCCGGAGCCTGTGGCCAATTCCGCGCATCGCCGTGACGAGCGGCGGCGGGAGTCGTCGAAGGTGATTGAGGAGCAGCAGGTCGGCCGCCCAAGTATTGCGGCCGCGGGCGCTCAGCGGCTCGACGTCCGGAGCGTAAGCGCGAAGCGTCTCCTCGTCCTGCGTCAGCACGGTGATGCGCGCCTCGGGGAACTCGCCGCGAAGGCGCCGCAGCGCCACGATGAGCATCGCGGAGTCGCCGGCGTTGCGCAGGATGATGTCGCTCGGCTCGACGAGAATGCGCACCGGTCCGCATTCTACTGGCGGTACACTCGACCCGTCTGCGGAACGATCCAACAGTCTCGGTCGTGGTGCCGTGCTTTCAGCAGGCGCACTTCCTCGCCGAAGCGCTCGACAGCGTTCGGCAGCAGACGCGGGCCGCCGCCGAGGTCATCGTCGTCGACGACGGATCGACGGACGATATCGATGCAGTCCTGAACGCGTATCCAGAAGTGCGCGTCATCCGGCAGCAGAACCGCGGACTGTCCGCTGCCCGCAATACCGGCCTGCGAAATGCGACGGGTGAATTCGTACTCTTTCTCGACGCCGACGACCGCCTGCTCCCGCGGGCGATTGAAGCGGGCGCCGGCGCGCTGTCGAAGCGTCCCGGCTGCGCGTTCGCCTATGGCCGGTTCCGGTACTTCGGCGCCGGCGGTACGGTCACGCCGCGCAAGCCGCGCCTTGTATCAGAGGATCCCTTCACGGCGATGCTCGCGCAGAACTACATCGCGATGCATGCGACCGTCGTCTACCGGCGCGACGTGCTCCTCGCCTGCGGCGGCTTCGACGAGCGGCTGAAGGCGTGCGAGGACTACGACGTCTACCTGCGTCTGTCGCGTGACCATCCGATCGCCGCGCACGACGAGTTTGTCGCCGAGTACCGGCAGCACGACGAGAGCATGTCGCGCGATCCGGTCCGCATGCTGCGGAGCGTTTTCACCGTGCTCGACGCGCAGCGCCCGTTCATCACGAGCCCGGAACGGCAACGCGCGTTTCGCAGCGGCCGGATTCGCTGGCAGCAGTGGTACGCCAGGCGTGTCTTGAAGTCATCTCCGCTTGACGCCCTGCGGTATTCGGTGCTCAATCCGAAGGCGATGCTGCTCTGGCTCGTTCCGGGAATCGGGCGCCGCGTAGCGAGGCGCTGGCGGCGGTGGCGCGACCGGAAAATCGACTTCGGCTCATTCCGCCGCCTGACGCCGATCAGCGACGACTTCGGTGCGGACCGTGGCACGCCCATCGACCGCTACTACATCGAGGCCTTCTTGCAGCGCAACGCTGCCGGCATTCGGGGAAACGTTCTCGAGATCGGCGACGATCACTACACGAAGACGTATGGATCGGGCGTGACGCGCGCGGACGTTCTGAATATCGACCCGAGCCCGAATGCCACGATCGTGGCCGACCTGGCAGACGGGGATGTCATCCGTTCGGGGCAATTCGACTGCGTCATCGTGACGCAGACGCTGCAGTATGTTCTCGACGTCGAGAAGGCGGTGGCGACGCTTGCGCGAATCGTGAAGCCCGGCGGGGTCGTGCTGGCTACGGTTCCCGGTATCACGCAACTGAGCCGCGATGAATGGGCCGATCTCTGGTGCTGGTCGTTCACGCCGCTCTCCGCACGGAAGCTGTTCGAGCGTCATTTCGGCGCTGTGATCGTGGAAGCGCACGGAAACGTGCTGACATCAGTGTCGTTCCTCGAAGGCGTCCCCTCCGCCGCGCTGACGGAGGCGGAGCTCGCGCAGCACGATCCGCAGTATCCGATGCTGATCACGGTGCGATGCCGCTAGTTCTCCTCTACCACCGGATCGCACGGCTAGAGCGCGATCCGTGGGGCATCGCGGTGACGCCGGAGCGTTTCGAGGCGCACTTGCGCGTGCTGAAGCTGTTCTTTCGGCCGGTGCCGCTCCTCACACTGATCGAGGCGGCGCGCGCAGGCCGCGGCAAAAGGATGGTCTCGATCACGTTCGACGACGGGTACGCCGATTTGCTCGACGCGGAACGGCTGCTGGCGAAACATCGCGTACCGGCGACCATGTTCGTCTCCTCCGGTCCGGTAGTCGACGGTACGGGGTTTTGGTGGGATGCGATCGACCGTGACGATCCGCGATGGCGAGAGCTGAAGAACTTGCCGGAAGACGAGAGGCGGCGGCGGTTGGGCGCAGGCGGCGGCGACAACCGGGCGCTGACAGCGGCGGAATTGCAGCGGCTCGCAACCTCGCCGTGGATCACGATCGGATCGCATGCGCGGTCGCATTCCTCGCTTGCGGCGCTCGATCGGATGGCGCAGGAAGAAGAAGCCGTTCGATCGCGGCGTGAGATCGAAGAGATCACCGGGAAGCCGGTGACGCTGTTCGCCTACCCGTTCGGAAATCGAGAAGACTTTTCTCCGACGACGGTCGAGGTGGTCCGCGCGGCGGGATACGACTACGCCTTCTCGGGGACACCGGCGCCCGTGCGGCCGGACTTCGATCCGTACGAGGTACCGCGGTGCGAGATCGTCAACGACGGAGCGGTCACCTTCGCGCGGCGTTTGATGCGCTATCAGAAGCGATAGTCGTCGCTGACGACGTGCGGCCAGTCGAGAATCGAACCGTCGCCGAGGCGGCTGCGGAGCGCCTCCTCGTGCCAGTAAGCGGAGTCGCGATATGAAATCGATCCATCGAGGAGGGACTCCATCGCATCGACGATCTCCGGCATTTTCGCGAAGAGCGCTTCGTCGTCCATGCACGGAGTGCGGAGTTGCTTCCGCAGCAGTGACTCGCATTCGGGATACATCTCGCGAAAGCATGGATAGAGCGGACACGACGGAAAGATCGACACCAGTGGCACGCCGTTCAGCAGAAACTCCCACCACTGCTGCCCGGCAATCGCGAGCCACGGCACGCCGGCGGCCTGTACGGCGAACGACATCCCGGAATGCGGCGAGATGTGGAGCTGGCAGCGCTCCGCAATCGCGAGTTGCGCGAGGAGGCCGATGTCGAATGCATTTCGGACGCGTGGAAACGTCCGCGTCAGCGACTCGATCTCTTTGGGGCTGATGCCGCGCGTGAAGCTGCGCTTCCGGTCGAAACTGCCGAGCAGAAACACCTCGCCTTCCAGATGGCGCTCGAAGAAACGCTCGAACAGCGCACTCCAGAACTTCAGCGTCGGCGCGCGGGTGTGGCTTCCTGCGGCCAGCAGCACGCTCAGTCGTGGCGAGGCCTCGCCGCACCGCGACTCAGCCTCGCGGCGCTCTTTCTCCGGCAACTGCAGGCGCAGCGGCGCGAACTTCCGCGGCGGCATCGTCTCCGGCTTCCATCCGTCGTTCACCGCGCGCGCGTGCACCCATGCGCGGAACGCCTCGTGGAACCGGTCGAGCAGCGGCGCCTCGCCGTTTGTTCCGACGTCCGGAAAGGTGAAGACGTAGTCCCACTCCCTCGGCAGACCCTTCGGCAAGCCGCGATCCAAATCGATCGGATAGACGCGCGAGATCGACGGGTGGCACCGCGCCAGCTCGATGGGCGACTCGCGATTCAGAAGAAGCGAGACTTCGAGCTGATCGTTCGCGGCGGCGAAATCGCGCGCCAGCCGCATCGCTTCGATCACATGTCCGACCGGGCGGTGATACACCCAGTTGATGAGAAGGGTCTCCATTCGATCGAGATCAACGATAGATCAAAGTGTCGATCGACTCTTTCTCCTCATCCATCGCACGCGTATTCCACTGCAGCATTGGCCGCACCGCTCCGGGCCAGCGGTCGTACCAGGTTCCGCGTCCGTGCGTCGAGTCTTCGACCTCGAACGCGATCGCGTCGTTGACTTCGAAGAGCGCAAACGCCTCGTCGCGCGCGAAGGTCACCGACACCGAGTACATCCCCGCATTCAGAAGATCACCTGGGATCTGACAGGTGCTCCTGTACGTCCCCGCGGCATTCCCGGTCAGGCGCGTGTCGGTGCTGAAGACCATGACGCCTTCCTCGTTGTAAACCGAGGCGATGAGGGCGAGCTGGAGACCCGGTTTGAGAATGCTGTATTCGAAATCGAGGGCCAGCGGCGTCCGTACCGTGATCAGATCGACGCCGCGGTCGGCGCGGCGCGCGAGCACGCTTCGCAGCCTCACGTTGCCGTCGCCGGCGGAGGCGTCGCCGTCTTCCCACTTACGCTCGATGTGCTGCGACTGCACGGTTCGCAGGTAGCGATGCGCGATCTCTCCGGCCGGGCCGACGTCGCGAATGCGTCCCTGGTCGAGCCAGATCGCCGAGTGACAGAGCTTTTGCACCGCGAGCATGTTGTGGCTGACGAAGAGCGCGGTCCGGCCGTGTTGTGACGCCTCGCCCATCTTGCCGAGGCATTTCTTCTGGAAGACCGCATCGCCAACGGCGAGCACTTCATCGACGAGCAGAATCTCCGGTTCGAGATGCGCCGCGACGGCGAAGGCGAGCCGCATCGCCATCCCGCTCGAATAGCGTTTCACGGGGGTGTCGAGGAACTCGCCGATCTCGGCGAAGTCGATGATGTCGTCGAACCGCCGGAGGATGTCGCTGCGGCGCATGCCGAGGATTGCGCCGTTCAGAAAGATGTTCTCGCGGCCGGTGAGCTCCGAGTGAAACCCGGTGCCGACTTCGAGGAGCGATCCGACCCGGCCGCGGATCCGGGCGCGCCCGCGCGTCGGCCGCGTGATGCGCGAGAGGATTTTGAGCAGCGTGCTCTTGCCGCTCCCGTTGCGGCCGATGACGCCGAGGACCTCGCCATGGCGCATGCGGAACGTGATGTCTTCGAGCGCCCAGATCGACGGCGCCTCGCCGACATGCCAGCGTCCGCGCATCGCCCGTGCCGCAGCGCGCGTGAGCGTGTCACGAAGCGTCCGGTATCGTTCGCGCTCGCCGATGCGATAGCGCTTCCCGATGCCTTCGCATTCGATGACGATGTCAGATGACGTCGGCAAAGGTGTCTTCCATCCGGCGGAAGTAGTAAAGGCCGCCGGCCAAGATGATCACGGTGGCGAGCACCGACACGAGGATGATGCGCACCGGGACTTCCTGCCCGATCACGCTGCGGCGAAACCCCTCGATGACGCCGACCATCGGATTCAGCGCGTAGAAATGGCGCCAGCGTTGCGGGATGACGCTGATCGGGTAGACGATCGGCGTCATGAACATCCAGGCTTGCACGAGAAAACCGATCGCGTGCCGGACGTCGCGGTATTGAACGTTCAGCGCCGAGAGCCATAGCCCGACCGCGAACGCCGCGAGCAGCGCAAGCGCGACGAAGAACGGCGCGAGGAGGATCTGCATCGAGATCCCGACACCGAACACCTTCAGCATCACGAGCAGCACGATGAAGCCGATGCAGAAGTCGGGTATGGCCGCGCCGGCCGCCGCGGCGGGAATGATCACGCGCGGGAAGTAGACCTTCGTGATGAGGCGCTCGCTCGCGACGACGCTGTTGCTCGACTCCGACAGCGCCTGTGCGAACAGCTGCCACGGAAGGATGCCCGCTAGAACCATGACCGGATACGGAACGCCTGCGGACGGGACGTGCGCATACCTTCCCAGGAAGATGCTGAAAATCGCCGCGAGGCCGACCGGCTGGAGCACCGCCCAGAGGACGCCGAGCGCCGTCTGTTTGTATTTGACGCGGATGTCGCGCCACATGAGAAAGAAGAGCAGCTCGCGATAGGCCCAGACCTCGCGGAGCCGCAGCGTTGCTGCCGGTGACGGCACTAATTCGATGGCGTCGGACGAACTCCCGCCGACTGCGAAATCACTCGTTGTCATCGCCGACCCTGCGAGTGGTTATTCTAACAGCCGCAGCGCGGCGACGACGCGATCGATTTCGCTCTGTTCCAGATGCGCAAACAATGGAATGGAAAAGATCTCTCCGGCGATCGACTCGGTCACCGGCAACGGCGCATGTCTGAGGTCGCGATAGGCCGGTTGTCGATGGATGGGAACGGGATAGAGCACGGCGGTGTCGATGCCGCGTTCGCTCAAAGCGCGGCGGCATGCATCTCGACGTTTCGACCGAACGACAAATTGATGGTAGACGTGAGCGCAATCGGGCGCGACGAACGGCGGCGTCACATCGGTTTCACGCAACGCGTCTGAATACGCCATGGCGATCGAACGCCGCCGTTGGTTTTCGGCGTCGAGATAGCGCAGCTTCACACGGAGAACCGCCGCTTGCAGCTCGTCGAGCCGGCTGTTCCAGCCCAGCGTTTCGCTGACGTAGCGCTGTTGCCAGCCGTACTGACGCAGGAGCCGGACACGCTCGGCGATCGCAGCATCATTGGTTACGACGGCGCCGCCGTCGCCGAGGGCGCCGAGGTTCTTCGTCGGATAGAAGCTGAACGCTGCCGCGGCGCCGAACGAGCCGGTGCGCCGGCCGGCGATCGAGGCGCCATGCGACTGCGCGCAATCCTCGATCACCGCGAGGCCGCGAGACGAAGCGAAACGCGCGACGTCCTCCATCGGGGCCGGGTGACCGTAGAGGTGCACCGGAACGACGGCGCGGATCGGTTTCCCCGAATGTCGTTCGAAACGTTCTTCCGCGTCATTGCAATCGATCGTGAACGTTCGAGGGTCGACGTCGGCGAAGACGACCTCGGCGCCGATCCGATCGATCGCAGCGACCGTCGCGACCGCGGTATTGGCAACCGTGAGCACGGCGTCGTCCGGTCCGACTCCGCAGGCGCGCAACGCGAGCTCCAGCGCATCGGTGCCGCTCGCCACTCCGATCGCCGCCGCTACGCCGGCGTATGCGGCGAACTCCTCCTCGAAACTCGCGACCTCCTCGCCGAGGATGAAGAAGCCGCGATCGAGAACGCCTGCGATCGCCGCATCGATCTCGGCTTTGTGCGCAAGGTAGGACGCACGAGGAGACGTGTTCATCGCTCGGTGTAATGCTCGAGGGTCTCGCGGAAGAAGGCGAGGGTCCGCTCGAGACCTTCGCGGAACGAGACGCGCGGAGACCAGCCGAGAACCTCGCGCGCCTTCGAAAAGTCGGTGTAGTAGTCGCCGATCTCGATGGCCCTACGCTCGGCGGGAAAGTCTTTGATTTCGTACGTTCCGCCGCCGTTCACGGAGATGAGCAGCTCGGCGACGTCGCGGAGCTTCATCGGTTCCGCGTCGCCGAGGTTGAGCGCCATTCCGAGGCAGGACGGAGTCACGGCGGCGCGAAGCAGGGCGTCGACGACGTCGTCGACGAAATTGAAGTCGCGGAGCTGATCGCCGCCCCACACCTCGAACGGCGTTCCCTCCAGCACCGACCGGATCCAGACGCCGAGGAACGTCTGCCGCGCGTCCTTGACGCGCATGCGGGGGCCGTACGTGTTCGTGAGACGGAGCGAACAGCTGCGGATCCCGTAGACGTCGTGGTAGACGTGGTGAAAACTCTCCCCCGCCGCCTTGTTGACGCCGTTGATGTCGACCGGCTGGATCGGATGCTTCTCGTCGACCGGCAGGTAGAGCGGCCGTCCGTAGATCTGCCGCGTGCTGGCGAAGACGATCGTGATCTCCCGATTGTGGCGGCGGCACGCCTCCAGGATCGAGAGTTGCGCGCGCGCATTGATGGCGAGATCGGTGTACGGGTCGGCCATCGAGTCGATGTGACTCGTCTGCCCCGCGAGGTTGAAGAGGAAATCCTGTCCCTGGACGAGGTGCGCGAAGCTGTATTCATCGCGGACGTCGGAGACGTTGAGACGCACCTGCGACTCGATCCCCGCGATGCTCCGGAGATTGCCGCCGTACTCCGGGATGAGACTGTCGACGAGCGTGATGTTGGCCCCTTCGCCGACGAGACGGATCGCCAGATTCGACCCGACGAACCCGAGCCCGCCGGTGATGAGAACGTTCCTGCCGCTGAATCGAGACGTCAGATCCAACGGCCGCTCCCGAAGTCGTACTGCAGCATCAGCCGCCGGTTGAACATCTTCTTCAGGCGCCACGGCGCGAACCAGAGAATGTTGTCCGTGAGGGCCCAGATGCCGTCGCGCAGGCGCGGCGGCGGCGCGAACTGCGCGACTTCGCGTTTGTAGTTTCGTTTCGCATCCGACAGTTGCGCCGGATGATGACGGAATCCGCCGAGTTGCGCAGCCACAATGTGGAGATCGGCCTCGCGGGCGAAACAGCTCCAGAGGTAGGCGTCACCCGATTGGCGGAACGTGCGGAGCCGTTCGAAGTCGACGAGGCGCAGCAGCGACCCTCGCCAGAACGTCGACTCTTGCTGGATCCAGGGGAGAAAAAACGGCGAGCGCCGCGTGTACTGCCCCGCCATGATGAGCGAGCGCCGGTAGCGGAAAGGAAGCGAGAAATACGTGACGGCGCCCCGCTCGCTGTAGCGTGACCCGATGCCGGTGACCCACTGCACGTCGTGTTGCTCGGCGACGTCGAGGATCGTGTCGAACGCACGCTCGGAGAGCATGTCCCCGGCGTTGACGTACCCGACCCAGTCGCCGTCCGCGTCTTGTAGTCCGCGGGCGAGCGCGTCATACATGCCGCCGTCGGGAGCCGAGCGGACCGAGACGTTCGGCGCCACCATGCCGCGGATAACGGCGAGCGTTCCGTCGGTCGACGCGCCGTCGTAGATCGCGTAATCGAGCTCGGCGCGGCCGCTCACGACGGCGGACTGGTTGACGACGGAGCGCACGGTGTCGGCAATCAACGACTCCGCGTTGCGGCACGGGGTCACTATGCTGAACTTCATCACCGAGAATACTACCGAGAAGAGGCCGCTATACTCCGGAAGTGACGCGGTCGTTCCTCGAGGGCGCCAAAGCCGGCCTGATTCTCGCGACGGTCGAGTGTGCGTTCCGGTCGGTTCTGAGTCCGCTGGTCTCGCACCTGCTGACCCCCGAGCTCCTGTGGGTCGTCCTGCTGCCGTTTCTGCTCTACCCGCTCGTCTGCGGGATGGCGACGGCCGCTCTCGGGCGGTTTCTCAGCGCGACAGCGGTCATCGCGATCGCGGTCCCCGCGGCAACGCTTCGCATGCTCGGGAAGACGACCTCGATCGGCCTGATCGCCGTCGCCATAACCGTGCTGGCGCTGGTGATCGCGAAGCGGACGTCGCTCCTCAACCCGCTCACTGTGAGCATTCTCCTGATCGGCTCTCTCTGGACTGTGCGCGAGTTGCTGATCGATCTGACGCGATCGGAGAAACTCCTCGTCGCACCGGTCGCTCTCGCCGTGGTCGCGGTCGTGGTTTTTCTCCTGAGGAGGAGCAAAGCAACAGCGCGGCTGACGCCGCGCATGAGCGGCGCCATCGTCCTGATCGTCATCGTCGCCGCTGTCGCTCTCGATCCGAGCGTTCGTTTCGGCTCCGTACGGCGCGCGACCGAGCATCGCCTTCCGAACATCGTCCTTCTGAGCCTCGACACCGTCCGCGCCGACCACACGTCGCTTTATGGCTACTCGCGCGACACGACCCCGCAGCTGAAGCGCTTCGCCGCCGGAGCGACGCTCTTCCGCAACCCCACCGCCTCGTCGAACTTCACACTGCCCTCGCACACGTCGATGTTCACCGGCCTCCCCGCCTCGGTGCACGGCAACTATCAGCTCGAGACGATGGAGATCCTCTCTCCCAGCGACACGACGATGGCGGAGGTGTTGTCCGCGCGCGGGTACGACACCTATTCGGTCGTCTCGAACGCCCCTCCCC
>DASXIH010000567.1:0-11488 GCA_036498125.1 Thermoanaerobaculia bacterium | reverse complement strand
ATGACGATTCCGTTTGCCGCAGGGAGCCATTTCTGCTGATTGCGATCGAAGTAGCCGAGGGGCACGGCCGTACCGACCGGGAAGTTGATGAAGTTCTCGACGTAGACCGGGAGCGGATTCGAGAACGTCACGCCGGGGGCTTCATCAACCGATAGCTCGACACAATAGGTATAGCCACTGTTCGCGGGCAGGAGGGCCGGCATTGCCTTCGGGCCGTTCACGCCGATGGTGAACTCGGTGGCGCGGACGTGAAGCGTCGACGCCGGAGCCGTGGTGCCGTCAGCGTTCGTGAGTGTGGCCGTCGTCCCCGCGGGGAAGAGGATGGTCGCGCGGCGCGCGCCGTCGCCGTCGGTGACCGGCGAGCCCTGCGCAATCTGGACAGCGGCTGCACCGGCGGTGATCGTGGTGACGGTGCCGTCAAACGCCACAAGGGCGACGTCGTCGACCGGTTTCTGCTGGTTCCAGCGCGTGGCCACCAAGCGATCCGAGGCGATGTAGCCAGCCTTCGTGAATGTGAGGTGGAGGGGGCCGCCGCCGTTCCAGACGAAATCGTAGCGGCCATCCGCGCGCGTCACGGTCTGGCCAAACTCGGGATGCCTCGCCGTCGTCACGACGACGCCGGAGAGCGGGGCGCCGGAGGCATCGAGAACACGACCCGACACGACGGCGGCGCGGTTGTCGGCGATCGCATTCGGCGCAACGCCGGTTTGAATGGCGTTCGGCCCGCTGTAGAGAAAGCGGATGCTGTCGGCGATCGGCGTCACGATCGTCGGATCGAGCGGCGGTCCCTGGATCGTTGCCGGCGGCAACGAGACCGGTGTCGTAACGCTGAGATGAACGGTGGCGGTGAGCCCGGAGAATGCGGCCGTGATATCGGCCGCCCCCGTTGAGGCGGCGGTGACGAGGCCCGTCGAGGAGACGGTTGCGACGCTCGAGTCGGAGGAGCTCCAGACGGCGCTGGAAGTGACGTCGAGGGTACTGTTGTCGAACTTCGTCACGGCGGCGGAGAACTGCAGCTGATGTCCGGTCTGAATCGCCGTGGCGGACGAAGTGAAGGACAGGCTGCGGTAGATGAGGACGACGAAGTTCGCGGCGGTCGTCGCCATACCTCCGATCGTGCTGACCGATACGGGACCGGTGATCGCGTTCGCCGCGACGGTCGCGACGAGGCGCGTCGTGCTGGCGCTCGTCACGACCGCGGGCACTCCGCCGATGAGGACGACGTCATTCGCGGCGGTCGCGTCGAAGTTCGCGCCGTTGATGGTGACGCTGGTTCCCGCCGGACCCTGGGCCGGGGTGAACGAGGTGACCGACGGCGCGGGGACGAACGTGAAGCCGGACGTCAGCGTTCCCGATCCTCCCGCGGTGTTGACGGTGACGCTCGCCGCACCGGCGGTTCCGGCGGGCGTGGTCGCGGTGAGTGACGCGGGCGACAGCACGACGACGTTCGTTGCCGCCGCGCCACCGATCGTGAGGGCCGTCGTCCCCGCGTCGAAGTTGGCGCCGTTCACGGTGATGTTGTCGCCGCCGCTGCTCTTTCCTCGAATCGGACTGACCGACGCAACGGTCGGCGGCGCAAGGTATATAAAGCCGCTCGTTTGAGTGACGGTTCCCGTCGGGGCGGTCACGACGACATCGACGATGCCCGCCGCATGGGACGGTGTCGTCACGGTGAGCGTCGTCGCGTTTGCCGCGCTCACGAGCGCGGTGTTGCCGCCGAAGGTGACACTGGTGTTGCTGGTATTACCGAAGCTCGTTCCGGTGATCGTGACCGTCTGTCCGCCGCTCGTGCGCCCTTTGGCCGGCTGCACCGCGGTGATGGTCGGGGTCGCGAGAACGGTCAACGTCGCCGAGCCGCTGATTGAGCCAAGCGAGGCGCGAAGCGTGACGGTGCCGGGGCTGAGCGCAGTCGTCATGCCGGTGGGGTCGATGCTTGCAAAAGCGGGATCGCTCGTCGTCCACGTCACGCTGCTGGTGAGACTCCTCGTGCTGCCGTCGGAGTAGGTCCCTGTCGCCGTGAAGGGCTGCTTCCCGCCGGTGATGGTGGTTGCCGTCGATGGCGCGACGGTGATCGACTGCAGGAGCGGATTCACGGTGACCGTAGCCGAGGCCGAGAAGGAGCCGAGCGTCGCCGTGATCGTGGCGACGCCTGGGCTCACGCCGGTCACCGTGCCCGCGCTCACTGTTGCGACGGCGGGTGCTGACGAGGTCCATGCCGCGGACGCGGTGACGTCGGTCGTCGAGCCGTCGGCATACGTGCCGATCGCGGCCAGTTGGCCCGCGGCGTTCTGATCGATCGAGAGCGACGGCGGCAAGACGGCGAGCTGCGTGATCGCCGACTGAACGGTGATGGACGATGTGGCCGATAAGCCGGCAGCATTCGTCGCCGTCGCGGTGATCGTCGGCGGCGTCGCGGTGCTGAGATTCAGTGTTGTCGTGAAGGAGCCGTCGTTCGCGAGCGAGACGTCCGCGCCGTTCACCTGGAACGAGGTGATGGCGGTCTCTGAATCGGTCACCGTGCCGCGCACCACCACCTGGCTGAGATTGACGACCGCTTCGTGGTCGAGCGGCGAGAGGATCGTGACCACAGGCGGCGTGTCGTCGATGGTCCGCGTGAGGTGCGCGCTGCCGCTCACGGTGACCGTCCCGCCATAGATGCCGCCGACGACGGTTCCAGACGAGACGGTGACGACAGCTGACGGCGCGTAGACGAACCCGGCAAACGTGGAGCTGCTCACCACGAACTTGGTCGCCGAGGACCAGAAGTGAAGCTGCCACGGGTTGGCGCCGGCGATGCTGCCGCCGCTCACGTTCACATCGGAGGTGGTGAGGATGCGTACCGGCCCGGCGAGGTTGATCGTCGAGCCGCCCGACATCGTGAATTTGCGGAAGTAGTAGGTTCCCGCCGAAAGGGTGAGCGAGTCGCCGCCGCTCAGCATGAAGTCGCCCGCGCTCGACAGAACGTTCTTGTGCTGGGCAGAGAGTGGGATCGAGCCATTGTCGTTCGCCGGCGCGAGCGTCGTCGAGAGCGTTACGAGATCGATCACCGAGCACGGGAACGCAGTGGTCGCACTGCCGATGGTTCCTGTAATGACGCCGCTGCCCGAGCGGGTAACAGTCTTTCCAGGTCCGGCGATCGCGTCGCCGTCGACTTTCCCGCCCGATACTCTGACGTTGCCGTTCGAAAGGATGCTGCCTCGACCCGCCGTCGCCGTCGAGTCGATCAAGCCGCTCGAAACGGTCAGATCGCCGCAGGAGGTGATCGCCTGCGAGACGAGCGGCGCGGTGAGCGCGAAGGGATCGGAGGTTTGAGCCGTGATGCCGACTGTGACGAAGGCGAGGAGGCACACGAAGAGCAGACGCATGGCGGACGATCGCATGTGGACCCTTTCGGACGAAGTTGCTGAAGTGCTAACCAGATCGCCGCTCGGCTACGGCGATCTCTCTCTCTAGTTCCGTTAGTACGGAGCGGCGCGACTGATCGTTGTCTTTGGGACCGGAATGGGGTGGCGCATCGTAGCCGCCATCCATCCCACCGTCAATCGGGCAAATGTGGAACAAATCCCGTCAAACACGACTGGTCGAGTGGTCGAGCCGTTGACCGCGCAGGCAGATCGGTCTGCGGGCTCGGTAGACCCGTTTACCGCTGCGGCGAGCGCATTGGCTGCGATGGCGAAGCCGTTAATCGCCAAGGCGAAGACGTCTACCCGGCAGGCGAACGCGTTTACTCGGCCGGCAAATCTGTTTGCCTTCCCCGCAGATTTGTTCGACCGGCTGGCAGATCTGTTCACCCCGTCGTTTGATCTGTTCACCGCGTCGTTTGAGCTGTTCACCCCGCAGTTTGATCTGTTCGCCGAGCAGTTTGACCTGTTCGCCCCGCGGTCAGATCTGTTCGCCTCGCCGGTAAATGCGTTCGCGCCGCCGGCAAATCTGTTCGCCCGGCCTGTAGACCCGTTTGGCCCGCGGGCAGTTCCGATTGCACGGCCGGTCGGACGCCTCGCTCGGGAAATCTACGGGCAGGCGAACAGGAAGCACGGTTCGGTCGACCCGTGGATGAGGTTGACGGGGCCGAGCGCGTCCCGCGGCTGACCCATCGTCAGCGCAAGATTGCCGCCGTTCACGAAACCAGCGAAGGGCGAACCACCCGCGCTTGCCGTCTTCGGGAAGGCTCCGCCGAGATTCAGCTCCCCCTCGGTGTCGAAGTGACCATCGGGATCGACCTTCGGCACGGAGAACGAGCCCCTCGCGCAGCCGTAGGTCGCGACGACGAATTGCGACTGGTCGACGTTCATGCAATAACCGGCGTGGGCCCAATGGCCGTCAGCCAGCGTCGTCGAAGGCACCTCCGGCGCAATGACGACGTTCGGCGTGATGATCGTGACGTTCTCGGTCGTGTTGTTGGTGAGGGTGATGAACGCCCAGATCGGAGGGTCGGCCGGCTGCGTCGCGGTCACCTCCACGCGCACGCTCTTCGAGGTCAGGGCAGCAGTGATCGGCAGTTGGAGATACGACACGTCGGCACCGGAGAGCGTGAGGTCCTGACGCGTGAGAAACTCGCCCGTCGAGTCATCCCTCAGTCGCACTGCTACCGGGTAGCTGCCGGGATATCCGTAGACGCGGAGCAGGACGCGGTACCTCGCGTCGTTCGGCACGCCGGTCAACACGACGCCGCGGCGGAACTGTGTCTCGGGGACGCTCGGCACGTCGACGCCAAGGTTCTCGGCGTCGTGGATCGCGTCGTGGACATGCGTCGTGATCGTGACAGTGTCGACGACGCTGCGAGGGATCTGAAAAAACATGCCGGTCGACGACGGCGAGAGCGTCAGGCGCCGCGTCGAGACCGGAGGAATGGTCGTCCCCGCAATGTCGACCGGCGTCGCGTTTTCGTTGTGCGCGAGCACGTCCGTCTGCCAGCTCGTGTTCAAGATGCCCGCGGTCCCCGCTGCGATCGGCAGGAGCAGCCGCACCGTATCGCTCTTCGGATCCTGGTAGATGAAGGCGTTCTTCAGCGTCAGCGGCGGGCTGGCCGGCACATTGACGACCAGATCGACCGCGCCCGCCGCGTGGGGCGGCTCAACGACGACGATCTCGCCGGCGGAGTCGTAGATCACGGTGCCGAGGGCGTCGCCGAACTGCACGTAGACGCTGCACTGCAGCGCGGGGCAGGCGAGCGGCGCGCCGAGGAGGTTCGTTCCGTGGATGTGCACGATCGTGCCTCCTTCGATGAGTGCCGCCGCGGGAGTGATCGTCGAGACGGTGATGTCGGCGAATGCGGGGAGGGCGAAAGCGAAGAGAAGGAGGCTGCAGAAGCGCATACGGTTGATACGGAGCAAATCGCGTTCGCGATTAGTATTCGGCCATGCGTCCGGTCCGTTTGCTGCTCCTCCTCGCCATTGCTCCGCTCGCACTCGCGCAGACGATCGACACGAAGGCGGTCGACCGCATCGTCCAGCACACGCTCGACGTCTGGCACATCCCCGGCGCGGCGATCGCGATCGTCGAGAACGACAAGCTCGTCTACATGAACGGCTACGGCGTCCGCGAGCTCGGGAAGAACGACCGCGTCACGGCCGACACGCTGTTCGAGATCGCCTCGACCTCGAAGGCGTTCACCACGACGTCGATCGCGATGCTGGTCGACGAGAAGAAGATGAAGTGGGACGACCCGGTTCGTCAATACATTGACTACTTCCACTTCACCGACCCATGCGCCGACTCGCTCGTGACGCCGCGCGACCTCGTCTCGCACCGCAGCGGGTTCGCGCGCCACGACGAGCTGTGGGACAACACGGCGTTCCCGCGCGAGCAGATCATCCGCGCCGTCGGCCACCTGAAGGTCGCGAAGCCGATCCGCACAGCGTGGCAGTACAACAACGACATGTTCATGACCGCCGGCGAGGCGGCCGGCGCCGCCGCGGGGATGCCGTTCGACACGTTCCGCAGGACCCGCCTCTTCGACCCGCTCGGCATGACGTCGACGATGACGTCGTCGGCAGGGTTCCTCGCGGCGCCGAATCACGCGACCGGCCACCAATGGAGCTCGAAGACGCAGACGATCGCGGTGCAGCCGTACGCGAACATCGACAACATCGGCGGCGCGGGCGACATCAAGTCGAACGCGCGCGACATGGCGCAGTGGCTCCGCTTCCAGCTCGCCGACGGCGTGATCGACGGCAAGCGCCTCATCTCCGCCGAGGCGCTGAACGAGACGAAGACGCCGCAGTTCGTTCTGAAGCCGGAAGCCGACGTCGACTTCGAGACGAACGTGAGGTCGTACGCGATGGGGTGGAACGTCCAGGACTACCGCGGCGATCTCCTCGTCGCGCACGCCGGTGCGATCAACGGCTACCGCACGCAGGTGGCGCTCCTTCCGAAGGAGCATGCGGGGATCGTCGTGATGATCAACGCCGGCCGCGGCTACGCAGGGATCGCGATTCGCAACGCCATCGCCGACATGATCCTCGGCCGCGGTACGCGCGACTGGGATGCCGCCTTCCTCGCCGCCGACAAGAAAGGCGACGAGAAAGCGCTGGCGCACCAGAAGGAGCGTGAGGCGAAGCGCCGTACCGATACGCATCCCTCCCGCGAGCTCGCCGCCTACGCCGGCACGTATTCGCACCCGGCGTACGGTCCGGTCACGATCGGACTCGAAAACGGCGCGCTCGTCCTCCACTGGCAGCGCATCAATGCCCCGCTCACGCATTGGCAGTTCGACATCTTCTCCGCCATCGACGACGTCAACGATCTCGACGAAGAGGTCACCTTCCACCTCGGCGACGATGGCAACGTGGCGTCGTTCACCCTGTGGGGCGAGGATTTCGCCCGCCTGCCCTAGAACTTCGCGATCTCGTCGGCGATGGCGTCGAGAGCGCGCAGGGCGTCGCGGGTGCTGGCGAGGTGGTGGTTGAGGATGATCGAGAAGTAGCGGTACGTCCCGTCGTTTCCGCGGACGATGCCGCTGAGCGCGTTGACGCCGTTCAACGAGCCGGTCTTCCCGATCATCCGGCCCGAGAGGTCTTTCAGGCGATTGTGCAGCGTCCCTTCGCTCCCCGGCTGCGCCAGGATCAGCCACCACGTTCCGCGCCGCTCCGGCGCGTTCATCCAGCGGAGGACTTTGACGAGCGCCGCGGGAGTCACGAGATCGTCCGGCGCGAGACCGGACCCGTCGACGAAGCGGAACTCCGCCGGGTCGACGTGCGCCTCCTCGGTCGCGAAACGCCGTTCCAGCTCCTCGGAATCGGCGTACGAACCGGCCGCCGAGGAACGCTTGAACAGCATCTCGGCGTAGAGGTTGTCGCTGTTCTTCAGCATCGTCGTCAGAAGCTGGAACAGCATCGGCGACTGCACTCTGGTGACGAACGCCGGCCAGACGCGCGGCGCGGTGTTCAGCCTGACCGCACCGTCGACGCGGATGCCGCCCATCACCAGCGCATCGCGCAACCGCTGCGCGGTGAAGAGCGCCGCATCGGGCACCGACTCGCCGGCGAAGACGTTCTCGTCGTACGCCAGCGCATCGACCGGCGCCGAATAGTCTGACGGCAGGTTGCCGACCTTCCAGCTCCCAGGAACCGTGACGCGATCCGAGAAGAGCGAGACGTCGGCGATGACGTCGTGCACGTGCCGCACGCCGCGCGCGCGCAACGCCTCGACGAACGGCGTCACGCCCGGCGACTCGTGACGGTCGCTCGCGAACGACGGATCGCCGCCGCCGCGCAGCACGACGTCATCGCCGTCGAGCCAGAGCTCCGTCGAAAGCCGCGCGTCGAGACTGAGGCAGTTCACGTCCGTCGCCGCCGAGAAGAGCTTCCGGTTCGACGCCGGAATCATCAGGACGTGCGCGTCGTGCGCGTAGAGCACATTCCCCGCCTCGTCCTCCACCTCGATCCCCCAGACGGCGTGATCGAAAGGCGGAGTCGCGATGACTTGATCGATTGATGTGGGAAGAGAAGTTGCGAGAATCGCGGCGAGTAGAAGGCTCACGCGAACGAATAATCCTCGAAAGAGCTTCCGTGCTCCAGGTTGTACTTCGCGGCGTCGAGGATGCGGATGTCGCGAAGGCGTTTCGTGACGGCGAACGACTTGAGGTACGAGCCGTAGTCGCGCGCGAGCCGGTAGACCGGCGGATCGCGCCGCGACGTATACGCGGTTCCTGGCTTCATCGAAAGCGAGCCGAGGTAGTCGGAGACGCGCTTCTCGGCCGGCGTACCGGCCGCGGCGTCGAACAGAAACAGGTGATGCATCGCCTCCACCCCGCCCCCCTCGGCGAGCGCGTTCTCGACGAGCGTGTTGAGCTCCGCGCTCGTGCCGCGCTCCTCGTAACGCGCGCCTTTGTAGGCGCACATCTCCCACACGCCGATGCGGAGCATCGCGAAGCGGCCTTTGTCGCCGAGGATCTCGGCGAGACGCCACGCGGCGCGGGCGACGATTAGCTTGTGCCCGAGGTCTTCGAAGTCGTCGGAGGCAACGGAGAAGTAGTCGCGCTCCAGATCAGCGTCGTCGATCCGCTTCGCGAGCCACCGCTCGCCGCGCAGCCGATCGCCCTCGGCCACCGCGGCGCGAAGTTCCTCGACGTCGCCGCGCGGGGCGGATTCGATCGGCGGCGGCTCGAGGATCGGCGGCTCGCTCCACGGCAGCCGCGACTGCGCGACATAAATCGCACACTCCGTCAGCAGAGCGTCCCAGCGATCGCCGCACTCCTCGCGGATGTCGTGCGCCGACAGGCACGCGAGCAACGCGTGCTTCGCATGCTGCGCCGGCGCGTACGCCATCACCGCGAAGCGCGCGACCTCGAGGAACAGCTCGTCGCCCGAATGCGTCTTGCGGTAGTCGCCGATCGCGGCGCGGATGCGGTTCTCGTCGCGTTCGAGTAAGGCCTGGATCATGGTTACGAGGTTACGTGGTTTCGTGGTTCGGAACCACGTAACCTCGCAACCTCGTAACCTTACTTCTTCTTGCCCTTCTTTTTCGCACTCGGAGGAGCCGCCTTCGCAGGAGGCGCGGCTCCCGCGGCGGTATCGGTCATGACTCCCCCGTCGGCCTCGGAACGGCCGTCGCCGACGTCCACTGTTTGGGTCATGGCGTCCGTTCCGTTGACCGCCGGCTGCGCTGCGGCGGGGGCGACGGTCTGGGTCTGCACGGTTCCCGGACCGCTGGCGTGCTTCCGCTCCCGACAGGCGAACGCAAGCACGATGAATACAGCGAGCGTCACGAGGAAACGTGATCTAAAGGTCTTCATTGCCGCGACCGCTCATGCAAGTTTCCTGACAGGATTCGCTACAATCGCCGCCGATGGCTAAGCGCAAGCGCGTCGGCATCTTCGGCTGGGGCATCGTCGCTCCGAAGTCGCCCGACATTGAGACATTCGCGCGCAATCTCGACGAAGGCGGCTCGTGGCTGACGCCGTTTCGCGGCTTCGGACCTTCGAACTTCCTCGTCGGCGAGCCCGAATTCGACTTCGAACGCTACCGCCCCTGGTTCGATGAACGCTTTCCTCCCGCGAAGTTCGCACAGCTCCACGACAAGATGGGTCCGATGGTGCACTTCGCCATGGGCGCCTTCATCCAGGCGCTGGGGCAGAACCCCGGGCTCGAACAATATCTCCACTCCCTCGGCATCAAGGCGCACGTCTACGTCGGCACCGGCATCGGCGAGCTGACGATCATTCACGAACAGTCGCGTGTCTTCGACCAGGCCATCCGTCGCTGGAACGAGTTCTGGGCCGCGCCGGAGCGCTGCGAGCCGCTGCGCCGCCATCTGGAAGGGACGAAAGACACGGAGTCGCCGCGCGACCCGAGCGAGCTGCGCATCGGATCGGAGGAGTGGATCGAGGCAAAGTACGCGTACGAGGCGTACTGGATGCACAAGAGCGACGCGCTGCAGCAGTACCTCGCCGAGGCGCGCGCGATCCAGTCCGAACCGGTGCCGCCGTCGACCTCCGCCTCTGCGAACGTGAAGCTGACGACGATCCGCCAGAAGCTGCAACGCATCCGGCAACTGAACAAGAAGTGGGGGTGCCCTGCGGAGCCGTGGGCGGCCGTGTCGCCGAACCTCCTCTGGAACATCGCGAACATCCCCGCCGCGCAGATCTCGATGATCGGCAAGATCGTCGGACCGTCGCTCGCGCCGGTGGCCGCGTGCGCCTCGTTCGGCGTCGCGGTGAAGATGGCCGACGACGCGATCCAGCTCGGCGAAGCGACGGCCGTCGTCGTCGGCATGACTGATCCGCCGCCGCACGGCCTCTTCATCTCCGGCTTCTACAACGCCAACGTCGTCTCCGCCGACGCCGATGTGTCGCGTCCGATGACCGGCCTCAAAGGAACGCACGTTTCCGGCGGCTCATGCGTCTGGATCGTCGGCGACGCCGATGCGCTGATGGCGCAGGGATTCAAGCCGGTGGGGCTCGAGATCGTCGGCGCCGGCGCGTCGTCCGACGCGCATCACATCATCACGCCGTCGAAGGGCGGCCCGCAGCTCGCGATCAAGGCGGCGCTCGACGAAGTGCAGGCGTCCGAGGTCACGACGTGGGACATGCACGCCACCGCGACGCCGGGCGATGCGACGGAGATCGAGCACTCGCTCGAGATGCTCCATCCCGACGTCCTCTTCACCGCACGTAAGGGAACGTTCGGCCACGGCCTCTCGGTCGGCGGCGGATGGGAGCTCACCGCGCAGCACATCGGCGTCGCCCGCGGAAAGATCTTCCCGGTGCCGCTCACCGAGGGCGAGCTGCACGCCGACGTGAAAGTGCACTCCGCCAAATTCGTGCAGGTCGACGGCTGCGAGGTCGACGCCGGCAACCGCGGCTACAGCGGAAAACTGAGCATGGGCATCGGCGGCATCAACTCGTGCGTCATCTCCCGCCCCTGGGACCCGGAGTTCGTGGAAGCTCACGTCGCGCAACGAGCGGCGGAAGAGGCACTGCGCTAAACTTCGCTCGTCCAAAACCGACAGGAGGAACTTATGAGAACCAAGGCCCTATTGGCCCTCGCGCTGCTCGTCGTGTGCACGAGCGTCGCCGCGCAGGAGACGAAGAACTCAGCCGCCGACCAGCAGAAGATGATGGAAGCGATGATGAAGGCGATGTCGCCGGGCGACGCGCACAAGCTGCTCGACAACATGGTCGGCACGTTTGACGTCAAAGTCACCGCCTGGATGATGCCCGGCCAGCCGCCGACGGACGGCAGCGGCACCGCCGTCAGCACCTGGATCCTGGGCGGCCGCTACGTCGAGCAGAAGTTCTCCGGCAAGTTCATGGGGATGCCCTTCGACGGCCTCGGCTACACCGGCTACGACAACGTGAAGAAGAGCTACTGGAGCACGTGGGTCGACAACATGGGCACCGGCGTGATGACCTCGACCGGCTCGACGAGCGACGGCGGCAAGTCGTGGAAGTTCATGTCGAGCATGGCCGATCCGATGACCGGCAAAGACACCGCCGAGGAATCGCAGATCATGGTCACCGACCACCACCACTACACCATGTCGATGT
>DASXIH010000566.1:0-3917 GCA_036498125.1 Thermoanaerobaculia bacterium | reverse complement strand
TCTTCGAGAAGCCGGTGCGCGCATCTGTCTGACCGCGGACGCCCATGATGTCGATCGCGTCGAGGACGACGTCGGACCGCTTCGAAATGTCGGCCAGCCGATTGACCAGCGACATGCTCGTCGATGAGCCATACCGGTCGTCGGTATTGACGTTCCAGATCTCGCCGTGCTCGAGCGCGGTCTGCTCCTTCTGCTTGTCCTCGCTGGTCCCGGCATCGCGTCCCTGAACGAGCCGCGGGTCGAAGCCCTCGGACAGCAGCACGATGTGCTTCACGCCGCGAACGGAGCGGAGCGTCGTCGCGAGGCCGCCGAGGAGCGTGACCTGGCGGTCGATCTTCTGGCGGTTGTACGCGTCCTGCTGCGAATTGAGGCCGCCGATCGTGTCTTCCACGATGTTGTTGATCCCCTGGCCCTTGGCGCCGCCCGGCTTGTCGACGATCATCGCCTGCGCCACGTCAGGGTCGAACCCGCTGCCGGCGAGCTGCAGCGGGTCGGCCGCCCGGAAGCCTGTCGGGTTCCCGATCGCCGCGTCGACGAGTGCGTGATCGGTCGTGAACGACGTCAGAAGCCGGAAGCCATGCGCGGCGTCGACGCTCGCGACGGCGATCCTGTCGTCGCGCCCCGCCATCTTCGTCGCGAAGTTCCGTGCGGCGTCCTGCGCGCGCTTGATCGACGCGGGGGAAGAGAACGACAGGTCGAAGAGGAGGAGGAAGTTGCGGCGCGCGGCGGGCGTCATGACCGGCGCCGCGGCAGCGGTCTGGTGCGATCCGAAGTCGATCGTCTCGAAGCCGTTGATGTCGCGCTTCTTCCCTTCGTCCGTCACCTCGAAGTTCGCCTGCGTCAGGCCGCGGATCGGATTCCCGGACCGGTCGAGCACCGTCACCGGCACCTCGACATAGCTGACGGTGATGCTCTCTTTGAGCTGCGCGTGCGCTGCGGCGGCGACGAACAGGAGCGTGAAGGCGATTCGAGTCGTTCGCATGATTTCCTCGCTATCGGCTACGGGGCGGATCCCGCAGTATCAACCAGTGTTTGTGATCCTCGGCGACCAACGGAGGCGGCTGCGTCGAAGCGCCCTCCGGCACGACGAGGTCCGTCCGGACGAACCCTTTCTTGTCCGACTCCTCGATGTGCACGAGCGTCTTGACCGTGTAGTGGCCGGGCGGAAGCGAGAGCGTCTCGTAGTACTTCACGCCGCTCTCCTTCAGCGTCGTGCCGACCTTCGCGACGTCGAGGACGATCCGGTGCACGAGTGAGTCGCGCACCTTCCCCTCGGCGTCGAACGCATAGGTGTACACCTGCATCGTCACCGAGGGCTCGTCACCCATGATCACGTCATTCCCATTGATCTCGATGACGACCGAGGATGGGTTGGCGAGCGATGACACGTGGATGCCGTCCTGCGGGATGTCGTTGACCAGGATCTCGGCGTTCGCCAGCGCGCGCTCCGCGGCCGAGCCGCCGCCGGTCTCGTAATAGCCGCTACGCGCCAGAGCGTGTCCGCCGGGGACGTTGATCAGCTTCACCTTCAGCTCGTGGAAGAGTCCCGGCTCCTTGACCGGCGCCTGGAACGCGAGGAGATAGACGACTTCCTGAGCCCGCACCGCGCGGCGGAGGTCGTCGATGAGGCTGTTCGAGTTCTGGAAGACGGTGCCGCCGGTGGCCGAGGCGAGAAGGTGCAGCCCTTCGTTCGACGACTTCTTCTCGTAGCCGGTGCGCGCGTCGGTCTGGCCGCGGACGCCCTTGATGTCGACCGCGTCGAGCGTGACGTCGGCGCGTTTCGCGATGTCGGTGAGCTGGCCGACGAGCGACAGAGCGCCCGAGGAGCCGAAACGCTTCTCGTTGTCGACGTTCCAGATCTGACCCGACTCGAGGAACTTGTGCTCCTCCTGCTCTTCTTTCGAGGTCCCTGCATCGCGCCCTTGCACGAGCTTCGGATCGAAGCCCTCGGAGAGCAGCACGATGTGCTTCTGCCCGCGCACCGCGCGCAGCGTCGCCGTCAGACCGCCGAGGAGCGTCAGCTCGCGGTTGATGTTGTTGCGGGTGTACATGTCCTGCTCGAGGTTCAGAGCAGCGATCGCATCGGGATTCGGACTCTCAACCCTTCCATGAGCGGCAGGAAGGTTCATGAAGTCGGTGACCTCGCGGTCCAGCTCTGCACCGGCGAGCTGCAGCGGATCGAACGTCTTGTAGCCGGCCGGATTCGCGATCGCCGCATCGACGAGAGTGCGATCGGTGGTGAACGACGTCAGCAGACGGAAGCCGTGGGTCGTGTCGACGCTGGCGACCGCGATGCGGTCATCGCGCGTGACCATCTTCGCGGCGAACTCGCGCGCCGCTGCCTGTGCGCGCGACAGCGACGACGGCGCGGAGAACGTCAGGTCAAACAGCAAAAGGAAATTGCGCCGCGCCGCGGCAGAGATCGGCGGCGACGATGCGTCGCGCTTCGAGAAATCGATCGCCTCGAATCCCGCGACCGGCCGGCTCTTCCCTTCGTCGACGACCTCGAAATTCGCCTGCGTCAGGCCGCGGATCGGATTTCCGCCGCGGTCGACGACCGATACCGGCACCTCGACATACTGGACGGTGATGCTCTCGGTGACCTGCGCCTGCGCCGCGCCCGCTGCGAACAACAGCACACACGCCAGCCGGGCCGATCGCATCACTTCCTCCTCGCGACGTCATCGCGAACCATCAGCCAGTCGTCGTGCTGGTCGGCGACCAGCGCCGGTGCGGCCGGCAGCGCTGCCATTTCCGGCACGACCACGTTGGTCCTCACGAACCCCTTCTTGTCCGACTCGGCGACGCGGACGAGCGTCTTGACAGCGTACGAGCCGGGCGGCAGCGAGAGCATCTCGTAATACTTCACGCCGCGCTGGAGCAGTTTCGGGCCGAGCTTGGCGGCATCGACCGCGATGCGCCGCACGTTCGAGGCGCGAGCGTTTCCCTGCGCGTCGAACGCATACGTGTAGACCTCGATCGTGGGCGAGCCGCCGTCCGGGAGGACGACGTCCTTCCCGTCGATCTCGACGACCACCGCGACCACGGCCTCCGGTCCGCCAGCCGCGAACGGCGCGGCGTTCGAGACGACGTGAATGCCTGACTGCGCGATGTCGTCGACGATGATCTCGGCGTTCTTGAGCGTTCGCTCCGCCGCCGACGAGGCGCCCCCCTCGTAGTAGCCGCTACGAGCGATGGCGCGTCCCGCCGGCACGTTCACGAGCCGAACCTTCAGGTCGTGAAACTTCGACGGATCGGCCGCGGGCGCCTGGAAGCTGAGGACGTAGACGACTTCCTGCGCCCTCACCGCGCGCTGGAAATCGTCCGCGAGATCGTTCGAATTCTGGAAGACCGTACCGCCGGTCGACGTCGCGATCAGGTGCAGCGATTCGTTCGAGTGCCCACCCGGCCCATCACCCGGCACGTCGGGAGATCCGTCTTCGCTTTCGTGCTGCAAACCCTGGCGCGGATCGTACTGGGTATGCACGCCGCGGATGTCGACCGCATCGAGGATGACGTCCGACCGCTTCGCGACCTCGGACAAACCCTTGACGAGCGCCATGCTCGACGACGAGCCGTAGCGATCATCGCTCTCGACGTTCCAGAACTCGCCCGACTCGAGCGCCTTCTGTTCCTTCCGCGCCTGGGTCTTGTCGGATCCGGCGTCGCGGCCCTGGACGAGGCGCGGATCGAATCCTTCGGAGAGGAGCAGGATGTGTTTCTGGCCGCGGACCCCGCGCAGAACGGCGGTCAGACCGGCGAGCAGCGTGACCTCGCCATTCACCTTCTCGCGGCTGTACGAGTCTTCGAGCCGGTTGATCTCGCGGATCTGATCCTCATTGGCGGAAGAGACGAGGGCTCCCTTTTCGTTCATGCTGGCGCCGACGTCTGGGTCGATCAGCTTTCCCGCGAGCTGG
>DASXIH010000565.1:0-3098 GCA_036498125.1 Thermoanaerobaculia bacterium | reverse complement strand
CGAGCGTGAACGCGCGCTTCTGCGCGAGGAGGGGAAGCGAGACGAGGAGGGCGAGCGCGGCGACGAGGGTGCGTTTCATGGCGCCGCATTCTATGATCCTCCCCATGGCGTTGCTGGAAGGAAAGACCGGAGTCGTTTTCGGCGTGGCGAACAAGCGCTCGATCGCGTGGGCGATCGCGCAGGCGCTGGCGCGAGAGGGGATGCGCCTCGCGTTCACCAACCAGGGTGAGCGGCTGAAAGAGAACGTCGCAGAGCTTGCCGCGACCATCCCGAACTCGCCGGTGCTCGAGTGCGACGTCACCAAGGATGCCGACGTCGCGAACGTCTTCCAGCAGGTGGACCAGGAGTTCGGACGGCTCGACGCCATCGTCCACTCCGTCGCCTTCGCGCCGAAGGAAGACCTCGAGAACGAGTTCGTGAAGACCTCACGCGAGGGCTTCAAGACCGCGCACGACATCTCAGCGTACTCGCTCGTCTCGATGACCAACGCGGCCCTTCCGCTGTTCGAGAAGAGCGGCGGCGGCGCGGTCCTGGCGCTCTCCTATCTCGGCGCCGTCAAGGCGGTCGACGGCTACAACGTCATGGGCGTCGCGAAAGCGTCGCTCGAAGCGAGCGTCCGCTACCTAGCCTCGAACCTCGGCCCGAAGAACGTCCGCGTCAACGCCGTCTCCGCCGGCCCCGTGAACACCCTCGCCGCGCGCGGCATCAGCGGCTTCACGACCATGCTCAAGCACCACGCCGACCGCGCCCCGCTTCGCCGCAACGTCACGCTCGAAGAGATCGGCAACGCCGCGCTCTTCCTGCTTTCATCGATGTCCTCGGGTGTAACCGGAGAGACTCTGTACGTCGATTGCGGCTACAACATCGTGGGACTCTAATCCCGGGATGTAACTTTCGGCGATTCGCAAGCCCCCACAAAAGCCGGAGACGTAGCTGACCACTAAAGTTTCGTCGACTTCTACCTTTTGATAGGTAGAAACTACATCCTTGGACTCTGTTTCGGCGAAAGCGTCGTGTTTCGGACCGAACGTCACGTAAAATCTACGTACAGGGATGTAGCGATGCCTGAACAGAAGGGCGCGGCACGCGACCCGGATGCAATCTGCCTCGGATTGATCGTCAAGCGCATGCGACTGCAGCGCGGTTGGACGATCCGTCAGGTCGCCGACGCCATCGGCGTCCATCCGACCTACCTCGGCGTCATCGAACGCGGCGGCAATCTCATGGGAATGAAGAGCTTCCTCAACTTCGCCGTCGTCATGAACGTCGATCCCGGCGAGATCCTCCGCGAGGTGCTCGAAGACCGGCAGCAGAACAGGAAGCTGCCCGACGCCCCACCCCCGCCGCCACCGCTCGCCCCGCGCGAATCATAAAAGCGGGAGCCTACGTCTTGCCGACTACGTAGTAATTCGCGTTGGTCGGCTGATCGACGCCGCCGCGGGGCTCCATCGTAAGGGCGAGGCCTTTGATCTCGGTCATGACGGGGAGGTTCTCGATCGTGATGGTGGCGTTGCCTTTGGCGACGTCGAAGACGCCTGCGCTCTGCGGCTTGGGCTGGTCGCCGCGGAGGATCCAGAGCTGGTAGCTCTTGTCGTTCGGACAGCTGGGAAGGTTCGCGAAGACGACGACGGCGCGATGCTTGTCGGAGTCCATGAACACCTTCGCGGCGGCGGACGGCGACATCTTCGCGCCGGTGAGCGAGATGGTCTGCGTGTTCGCCGAGGCGAGCGACGCAACGGCGGCCGAGAGCTTCTCGCGCTGCAGCTCGAGGACGCGGTTCTGGTCGCCGAGGCGCTCGATGTCGGCTTGCTGCGACTGGACGTGCTCGCGCGTGGCGCGAATCCCGATCTCGCGCCAGCCCCACAGCGCCAGGAAGAGCGTCGCGGCGGTCGCGAGGCCCCAGCGGCTGAAGAAGCCGCGGTCGTGCTCCTCTTCCTCGGCCGGTGTCACGTCCGCGAACACACGGTCCCGCACATCGGCCGGCGGCGCCACCGGCTCGAGATCCTTCGCCATCAACGTCGCCGCTTCGGCGAACTCGTCACGGGCGCGGCGGCAGCTGAGGCACGACGAGAGGTGCTCGCGAAGAGCCTTCTCCTCGTCCGCGCTTGCGGCGCCGAGCGCGTCGAGCGCGGCCATCGCTTCGAAGTCGTCGTGCGCCATCAGTGGTACGCCTTCAGCCGCTCGCGAAGTTTCTTCATGCCGAGCTGCATCCGAGTCTTGATCGTTCCGAGCGGCTCGCCGAGGCGCGCGGCGATCTCGGACTGCGACAACCCCTCGAAGTACGCCAGCTCCAGCGCGATGCGCTGCGCTTCCGGCAACTCCGCGAGTGCGCCGCGAACGGCTCTCTGTTCCTGCGATCGAATGGCATCTTCCGCGCCTGTCGCATGATCTACGAACGCGGAGCGGTGCGAGATTTCCCGCCCCGCATCGTTTTCACGATCGCTACGAACCCGGCGCGCGCGCAGCTTGTCGATGCCGCGGCTGCGGGCAATCGAGATCAGCCATGCGGCCTCGCTGCCGCGCACCACGTCGAACATGCGCGCGTTCGACCACGCCTTGACGAAGGTCTCCTGCAGCACTTCCTGCGCGTCGTCGGCATTGCCGAGGATGCGGAGCAGGAGCGCGTAGACCGTGGGGGAGTAGCGGTCGTACAGCGATTCGAAAGCAGCGAGATCGCCCCGCGCGACCGCAGGTAGGTAGTCCGTTGCCGGCGTCGGAAGGCTGGCCATCAGCGCCAAGTCAGGTACAACTACGTTTCGCTCTTCGGAGTGGATGGATCGGGGAACTCGATGTCGGTCTTCACGCCGACGCGCTTCGGCGCCCGGCGTCCCGGGAAACCGCTGGGCCGGCCACCGGTCTGGTCATTGCCCGACCGTCCGGCTGAGCCGCCATCCCAGAAGCCTTTCCCCTTGACGTTTTCCCTCGGATTGCCCGCCATCTGGGAATCGTATCACCGGGGAGCAGACAGGAATGTCTGCTCTCCACGTGGGGCGCAGACATTCTTGTCTGCGCTCATTGCGAGTGGTTCGTGTAGTCGATCACCACACTTGTCCCGTTGACGATCCGCCCCTGAATCGTCACGTGCGACTTCTGGATCG
>DASXIH010000564.1:0-13841 GCA_036498125.1 Thermoanaerobaculia bacterium | reverse complement strand
CGCGGCCAGCTCGCGTACGCCCGTGAGCTGACGCGCGCAAAGCGGCGGACGAAGTTCGATCTCGTCGTCTGCAGCCACATGAACCTGCTGCCGCTCGCGCGCATCGCGGCGAACGACCCGCTCCTGATCACGTACGGAATCGAGGCGTGGCGTCCGCGCCGCCGCTCCTCGAACACACTCCTCCACCGATGCCGTGGTGTCGTCGCGATCAGCGAAATCACCCGGTCGCGGCTCGTCAGCTGGTCGAAATACACGGGCCCGACGTTCATTCTCCCGAATGCAATCCGCGCGGACCAGTACGGTATCCGGCCGAAGCGCCGCGACCTCATCGAACGCTACAAGCTCGAGGGAAAGCGAGTCGTCCTCACCCTCGGTCGCATCGACTGGTCGGAGCGGTACAAAGGCTTCGACGAGATCCTCGAGATCCTTTCGGACCTGCCCGAAGACGTCGTCTACCTCATCGCCGGCGGCGGCAGCGACATGCAGCGGCTGCAGCGGAAGGCGATCGCACACGGAGTCGCAAACCGTGTGCGCTTCACCGGCCTCTTCGCCGAAGAGGAGAAGGCGGATCTCTACAACCTCGCGGACGTCTACGCGATGCCGAGCCGCGGCGAAGGGTTCGGCTTCGTGATCCTGGAGGCGATGGCGTCGGGCGTCCCCGTGATCGTGAGCAAACACGACGGCGGAAGGGAGGCGGTGCTCGACGGCAAGCTCGGGACGCTGGTCGATCCGTCGAATCCGGCCGAGATTCGCGTGGCGATCTCCGATGCGCTCGAGCTGCATGAACGGAAGATCCCCGCGGGACTCGAATTCTTCGCGATCGAGCGGTTCAACGAGCGCGTGCACGCCATCGTGCGATCATTCCAACAGTGAAACGCGCGTTGGTGTTCGGCGTCTCCGGCCAGGACGGCGCCTATCTCTCGGAACTGCTCCTCGGCAAAGGTTACGAAGTGCACGGCACGTCACGCGACGCCGACCTGCAGTCGTTCCCACGTCTCGACCACCTCGGCATCCGCAATCGGGTCCAAGTCCATTCGGCGTCGATGCGCGACTTCCGGAGCCTGCTGCAGCTGATCGTGGCGATCGAGCCGGACGAGATCTACAACCTCGCCGGCCAGACATCGGTCGCCCTCTCGTTTTCGCAGCCGTTCGAGGCGATCGAGAGCATCGCCAACGCGCAGCTGCTCCTGCTCGAGGTGCTCCGCTTTCTCGGAAAGCCGATCCGCCTCTACAACGCGTCGTCGAGCGAGTCATTCGGGACGATTCCACCTGGAACGTCGAGCGACGAAACGATGCCGTTCGTACCGCGCAGCCCGTACGCGACCGCGAAGTCGACCGCTCACTGGCTCACCGCGAACTACCGCGACGCGTACGGCCTCTTCGCCTGCTCCGGAATCTTGTTCAACCACGAGTCGCCCCTGCGCCCGGAGCGCTTCGTGACAAGAAAGGTCGTCGGAGCGGCGGCGGCCATCGCCTCCGGAAAGAAGTTCCGCCTGGCGCTGGGCGACATCACCGTGGCGCGCGACTGGGGCTATGCGGCCGAATTCGCCGACGCGATGTGGCGCATGCTGCAGCAGGACGAGCCCGACGACTATGTGATTGCGACAGGCGAAGCGCACACGCTCGAGGAGTTCGTCGCCGCGGCGTTCGGAGCCGCCGGTCTCGACTGGCGCGACCATGTCGATATCGACCGCACGCTGTTTCGCACGTCGGACATCCGTTACAGCCGCGGCAATCCGGCCAAGGCGCAGCGCATCCTGGGTTGGGAGCCGAAGACGCGGTTCGAAGAGCTCGTCAGTTTGCTGGTGGCCGCCGCGCGCGCAGACGCCTGATCCGCTCTTCGGGCGGGATGGAGCGGATCTCGAAATATCGCTTCACCGCCGGCGCAGCGGGATCGGCCTTCCCTTTCTGCGCCTCGTGGTTCAGGTGCACGAGCGGGAGATAGCCGAAGTCGTAGATGTTTCCCCCCACAGCCGCACGATCCCAGAAGTCGTTGTCTTCTCCACCCCACCCGACGAACTCCTCGTCGAATCCGCCGATCGCGGCGTACGCACGCTTCGAGGCTGCAATCGAGACCCCCTTCCCGTTCTGCGTGACGGTCGAAGCGGCCGGCCTGACATCGCCTGTCTCGAAGATGCGCTTGGTCTCCTCGGGATGGAGGTAGAACGTGAAACGCTTGACGTCGATGAACTCGAACCCTTCACGCGCACGCGCCAGCACCTCGGCCGCGTAGCGCGCCGGAACGAGCGTGTCGCCGTCGTGAAGGATCACGACCTCGCCGCGAGCGGCCGCAACGCCCTCGTTGAGTGTCGCCGAGCGGTTGTAGTCGGTATCGCATGGCGTGAATCGATAGCGCACCCACGGCGGGAGACGCGACTCGAGCAGCGGCGTGCGGTCCTGCTCCACGACGACGCACTCGAACGAGACACCGTCTTGTCCGGCGATGCTCTTCAGCGTCGTCAGAAGATGCGGCAGACGCGAGAGGCCGCGATGTCCGATCACGAAGGAGACGGCGGGAGGGTCCGTGGCTTCGGGAGCATCTCGCATCATGACCGGCCACTCGTCGAGCGCCATCCGCATCAGACGTCTGCCGGCCGAGGGAAAGACGTTCGCGATGTGAATGTCGCTCGTGAACTCCCACTCGCAACGCACCCCACGGCCGTCCGTCGTGATCCGCTCATTGCGGTTGTGCATCAGGCGCCACGCGCCGCTTCGGATGATGCGGCGGTAGCGCGGGTAGTCGTACACCAGCGCGCCGGCTCGAAGGCGAAGCTTGCTGCTCACGCGGTCCCCCGTGGCTTGAAACCGAGGGCGTGTTTCACGCGGGAGAGAAAGCGCCAGACCGGCGTTCTTCCTGGCAGGAGCTCGCGGCGCGGAAAGTCGTGGTGGAAGAGGACGGAGGGCGACACGGCAAGGGCGCGATAGAGCTCCATCGTTCTCCGCCACCAGCGAGCGTCGCCCGTGTAGTGCGCATTCGTGAGATGGATCCCGAGGGATGCCGAACGGCGGTAGCGGCGTGAGGCGTTCGTCTCGCCGAGCCAGCGGCGGACCGCAGTCTCCCAATCGCGCGCGATCCGCTCTCCGGCCCGGTCGCGTTGTTCCGCGTGGTAGCGGTATCGCCCGAGGATCGCGTCCAGCTTGACGACGAATCCGAGAGCCGCGATGCGGAGGTAGTAATCGGCGTCGGCCGCGTAACTCACGTCTGCCTGCCAGCCACCGGCGCGCTGCGCCGCCTCGCGCGTGAAGAATGCCGCCGGTTGCGGCACGAAGGTCTGCTTCGCGAGATACGTCTCCATCGAGAACGGGGGGAGTTTCGTCTCGCCGATGTGGCGTGACTCAGCGTCGATGTACTCCACCTCGCCCACGACCATCACGACTCCCGGCGCAAACAATGCCGCCGCCGTCGTGATCGCGCCCGGAGTGAAACAGTCGTCCGAGCTCTGGATGGCGATGATCTCGCCTTTCGCGCGCGCGAGCCCCTTGTTCACGGCATCGACGACGCCGCGGTCGGGCTCCGACCACCAGTGAAGCTCCGGCCGCGCACCGTAGCTCCGGAGAACGTCGACGGTTTCGTCCTTCGACGCGCCGTCGACGACGAGCACCTCGATCGGCCGGTAGTCCTGTCGCAGGATCGAGTCGAGCGTCTCGCGAATGAATCTTCCCTGGTTGTAGCTCGGTACGATGACGCTGACGAGCGGCTGCGCCATCAGCCGACCGTCCGCACCGCCTCGATCCAGGCCCGCATGTGATCCGCCGTGTCACGGAGGAACGCGCCTCCTCCCTGGTCCCAGATGAAGCCGCGGCACGACGGCGCGCGCGCGTCGAGTGCATCGGCGAGCGCGAGATACAGCTCGGCGTAATTCGATCCGGTGAGCGGAAGCTCCATGAGCCACGGGAGGAGATCGTCGAGGATCACGATGCCCGCGAGCTCATGGTAGAGGTCCTTGAACAGGTTGTGCGGCGTGCGGACGTGATCGGCGACCGGAGAGCCGATGCGGATCGCCTCGCCGCGCGCCTTGACGCACGCCTGACAGAAGTAGCCGCTCATGATGTCGCCGTAACGGTCGATCGAGAGGCCGCCGAGGGAGAAACCCATCCGGACGTAGTAATACGCGGCGATGAGGTCGCGCGCGATCGCGGTGTTCTGCGTGTTGATCGGCGACCAGGTGCGCGGTCCGAGAAACAGGGGGGACGCGTCGGCTGACGAGACATGCGGAGCGATGGCGATACGGCTGAGCGCATCGACGTCGGGATCGCTGATCCAGAGACCAACGTTCATCGCGACGCGGGCGCTCTGCGACGCTGCGGTGGTCAGCGTGCGCGAACCGCGGCGCGCCGCGTAGGGGAACCCGCGTGGGAAAATCTCGACCGGCGTGTCGGTGGCGAGCTTCGTCCCGATGTTGAACCAGCCGTCGGACGACTCGGTCGGATCGAAGGTCGCCGTCTCGCCCGCGATCGCGTGCTCGCCGACGAAGTCCGAGTCGCCGAGACAGTAGTTGTCATCGTCGATCGAGACCAGCAGCTCCGCGCCGCGATCGAGCGCCATGAGGAAGCCGACGTTGCGCCGGTTGTCGGTGTCGTACGGGATCCTTCCCCGCATCGACGGAAACTTCGCAAGGAAGGCTTCCTGCTCATCGAGCGACGGACACTCGACGCGGAACCCCCGCCGCTTCGCCTCGGCGCACTTCTCCATCACGCTCGCCGGCGTTTTCCGGTCGATGATGACGATCAGGTCGGTGCTCGCGGTGCGGCCGTGACGCTCGATGTTCTCGAGATAGCCGTCGACGAACTTCGGCTCGAAGATGGTCGTGCAGACGATCGCCGCGTGTTTGATCACTCGCCGTCAGTATATCGGTCGAGTCTTTCGAGATCGGCGAGCACATCGCGCACGCGGGCGGCACTTGCCGGCAGCGTTCCCGGCCATTCCGCCCAGCCGTCGGGATGCGGGTAGAAGCGATGCGCGAGCTGGCGCAATGTGTCGGCTCCTTTCGGCGACAGGAGGCGATCGAGCCGCCCGGAGCGCTGCTGAGGAAGGGGAGCGGACGGCAATTTCTGCGGGAGGGCGAGCGTCTTCTCGAAAATCGCAACCCAGTCGCGGTGCATCCGCTCCGCCGTGTCGTTCGCGACGTCCGCTTTCGCGCGCGCGGAGAGTTCCGCGAGAAGCGCTCGGTCGCGTGCGAGCTGCAAGACTCGTTCGGCCGCGGTGGCAATGTCCCCCGGCGCGAACGTGAAGCCGTTCCGTCCGTCGATGACGAACCGCTCTCCCGCCTGACCTTGATACCGCGCGATCACCGGAACGCAGCCGTGCTGCATCGCCTCGACGATGGCGTTCGGCGTTCCCTCGCCGATCGCCGAGAAGAGCACGAGGACGTCGATGTGCGGATATGCGTCGCGGTACAGCTCATCCTGCGTCTTGTAGCCGTGGAACGTCGCGTTCTTCAATCGCGAGCGGAGCTCCGCTTCTGATGGCCCACTGCCGAATAGATGAATCTCGACGTTCTCGCCGGCGAGCGCCTCCGCGAGCGGCACGAGGTCGAAGACCCGCTTCATCTCGGGCTCGATCCGACCGACAAAAGCGACCCGCAGCTTGTCCGCAAGGTCGTGTTCGACAAACGCGGGACGGACGCCGTGCCGCACGTAGTGAACGCGCTCGAGGTCGGCGGGGAACTGTTCCCGGAAGAAACGGTCGAAGAGCCGGCTGATCGACACGACGCCATCGATCGACGGCCAGTAGTCGACGACGTTCGCGAGCAACTCGCCGACCAGCGCGCGAACGGGCTGCAGGTAACGCACTCTCGCCCCGCGCCGCTTCGCCTCGGCAACCGCTTCGAAAACGTCGCCGGTGGCAATCGGCACGATCAGATCGGGATCGACCGTCTCGATCGCCTCGACGATGCGACGCACCCGAACAGATGGGGTACCGACACGGACGTCCAGGATCACCGGCCGCATGTGCGAATGGGCGCGGAGATAGACCTCCGGGTCATTGAACTTCCGTCCCCGTGGGACTCCCACGCGAACGTCGAACCGGGTGTTCTGCTGCAGCCAAAGCGTGAAGTTGTGGAGCCACTGCTCCATGCCGCCCCAGACGTTGTGCGTCTGGGTAAGGAAGAGGATGCGCGGGGGCGTCATCGCTTCATCAGCCATCGCTTGAACTGCGACGCTTTCCCGCGCAGGAGGAACTTCCGGCTCTCGATGTAGTACGGCCAGAACTCGCTCATGGAGAGACGCGCGCGCGTTCGGCGGCGGGACGCGGCGAGGGCGGCTGGTGCGATCGGATCGCCGGCGTTCGCCGCGATGTCGCCGAGCGGGCGGCCTTCGAGCAGAGCACGCCAGACCAGCGCGTGCTTTCGCGCATACTCGCTCCAGGTCAGATCCTTCACGCTGTTCATGCGCTGCTGCCGGCCGGCCGCGATCGAGCGAAAGACCTCTGTCAGTTCTTCAGCGCTGTGGAACGGGTGCGTGATGCCGCCCGGCAGATCGAGGTGGAACCCCTGCGGCGTCACGATCGTCTTGACGCCCGCGGCGAGCGCATCGAGCGTCCCCATCGACCCTTCGTCCCACCCCATGTACAGGTAGTAGTCGAAGCGCGAAAGACGTTCGAGGATCGCAGCGTACGGGAGCTCGCTGAAGAGCTCGACCTCCGCCCCCGCATTGCGCAGGACGACCGCAACGTCCTCCCATCCCTCGCCGATGATCTCGAAACGGAACGCATCAAGCGGCATCGAACGGGCGACGTCCATCAGGTCGTCCTCCCGTTTCCGGCCGTCGGGGTATCGGCGCGTCGTCATTCCGACGACGATGCGCCGCGGCGTCACCGCCGAGTCGTGCGCCGGACTGATGAACGTGAGCCGCGCCGGATCCACCCCATACCCGGCAACCTCGGCCACCGTCATCCGCGACATGCAAATACCGGCGTCGAGGATCTTCGGGATCGAGTCGCGGAGGATCTGCACCTTCAGCGGATCGTCCACGTGCGTGATCATCGCGGTGTGCTTCGTCGGGGCCGGCCGCCAAGAGGCGTTGAAAAATCCCGGCGACGGGTAGTAGTGGCGCCACGGCTGGACGTAGAACATCCAGTGGTTGACGTCGACGTCGTCGCGCGGTCCCTCGCCGATATCGGCGTCGACGTCGCAAGCACGCAACGCTTCCGCCAGACGTTCCGCCATCTTGCCGATGATCCACTGCCGGTTGACGGCGTCGAGAATGAGCCGGACGGAAAGCATCAACGAACGAGACCATACTACGCGGCTCGACCAACAGCGCGCGGCTTGTTAGGCTGTCGCGAATGAGCAACCCGGTCGAGATCGTCGAGCACGGCGGCATCCCCCTGGCGTATCTGATCCGCGGAAGCTTCATGCCGGAGCAAACGACGTTTCTCACCCCGCCCGAGTTCAAGCAGCAGGTCGGTTTCGTCGTCTATCCGGCGAACGGCGAGATTCAGCGGCACCTGCATCTCCCGCTGGAGCGGCGGCTGGTCGGAACCTCCGAAGTGCTGGTCGTCCGCAAGGGACGCTGCATCATCGACCTGTACTCGGATGACCGCACCTTCGTGGTCTCGCGCGAACTCGCGGCGGGCGACATCGCGCTGCTCGTGGCCGGCGGGCACGGATTCCGTATGATCGAGGACACCGTCTTCCTCGAGATCAAACAGGGGCCATACACCGGTCTGCAGGAAAAACAGCACTTCTGAACGGAGATCTCCGAATTGCATCCAGTCAACCGATTCCTCTCTGCATTCGGCGTGCGGCTGTCGCGGCTGAATCCGCCGCCTCCGCCGCCGGTGACACCGCCCGGGTTCGAGTACCTGGATGAGCAATTCGAGCAGTGCCGGAAGAACAACCGCGGCTTTGCGGTGGAGAAGCGGCTCTACTTTCAGTCGGGCGAGCACCCGCGGAACTACGTCGACTTCGAGTGCGCGTTCGCAGCGAAACAACTGCTGCGCGAGCGTCCCGCGAAGGTGATGGACATCGGCTCCTACCGCCAGTTCATCATCGGTCTTCTCGCACGCGGCGAAGTAATCACGCTCGACGTCCGCAAACGGACGCCGGACTGCCCGACCGAGACGGTCCTGACCGGCGACGCAAAAACGATCCCGCTCCCGGACGACTCGCTCGACGCGATCGTGTCGCTCTGCGCGATCGAGCACTTCGGCCTCGGTCGCTATGGCGATGAGTTCGACCCAGAGGGCGACCTCAAGGCGTTCCGCGAAATGCGCCGCGTCATCAAGCCGGGCGGCACCCTCATCTTCACCACCACCATGACCGGCGGCCGCCCCACCATCTGGTTCAACGCCCACCGCGTTTACGACCGTGCGATGCTCGATCAGTTCGTCGCCGGCATGACGCGCGTCGACGAAGAGTTCTTCAGCCAGCAGACGCTGACGCCCTGTACCGAAGAGCAACTGACGAAAGGCCCGGAATGGGACGTCTACGCCGGCTGCTGGCGGAAGAACGCCCCGGCATGATCCCGGTCAACGAGCCGCTACTCGGTGCGGAGGAAACGGAGAACGTCCTCGAGTGCCTGCGCACCGGCTGGATCTCGTCTTCGGGTCGCTTCATCGAAGAGTTCGAGCAGAGCTGGGCCGCGTACTGCGGGATGAAGTACGGCGTCGCCATGAGCAACGGCACTACCGCGCTGCACGCTGCGGTGGCCAGTCTGCAGTTGCAGCCCGGCGACGAGGTCATCCTGCCGACGTTCACGATCATCTCGTGCATGACGGCGATCCTCGATGCCGGCGGGGTGCCGGTTCTGGTCGACGCGGAACCGCGCACCTGGTGTATGGACGTGACGCAGGTCGAGAGCAAGATCACGCCGCGTACGCGAGCCATCATGCCGGTGCATATCTACGGACACCCGGTGGACATGGATCCGCTGTTCGCACTTGCATCGACGCACGGACTGTCGATCATCGAAGACGCCGCCGAGGCGCACGGCGCCGAATACCTGTCGTCACGCGGCACCGACGCAGCCAGGTGGCGTCGTTGCGGCGGCATGGGAACGGTGAGCACGTTCAGCTTCTACGCGAACAAACTCATCACCACCGGCGAGGGCGGCATGGTCCTCACCTCGGACGATGCGCTAGCGGCGCGCCTGCGTAGTCTGCGCAATCTCTGTTTCATCCCGCCGCGGCGCTTCCTGCACCAGGAGCTTGGGTTCAACTACCGGCTGACCAACCTTCAGGCGGCGATCGGAGTCGCGCAGACGAAGCGGATCGCCGAGACGATTGCGAAAAAACGCTGGATGGCCGCCGCGTATGACGAACGCCTGGCGGGCATCGAAGGCGTGCAGCTTCCGGTGGAGGAGAGTTGGGCGAGACAGGTCTACTGGATGTACGGCCTGGTGGTCGACGAGAGGTTCGGGAGCGCGGCCGACGTCGCCGCGCTTCTGCTGTCCGAGGGGGTCGACACGCGACCGTTCTTCCTCGGGATGCACGAACAGCCGGTGCTCCACCAGCGCGGCCTCTTCGCCGGCGAGCAATATCCGGTGGCCCAGCGGATCGCACGGCAGGGCCTCTATCTCCCCTCCGGCTTGACCCTGACTGAAAAGGACGTCGACGCGGTCTCCGCCGCCGTACGCAAGGTGCTGTCGTGAGCGACGACGTGTTCGGTGCAGGGTACGCCAGCCTGTACGACGCGACATATCGAACGAAGGACTACACCACCGAGACTCGCCTCATCGAAGAGACTTTCAAGCGTTTCGGCAGTGGCGCAATCGAGCGCGTGCTCGACCTCGGATGTGGTACCGGCAACTATGCCCTGCAGCTCGCCGCCGGCGGCTACCGCATCACGGCCGTCGATCGTTCCGCCGACATGTTGCGTCTCGCGCGGGCGAAGGCGCAGGAAAGCGGACCCGCCATCGAATGGTTGCAGGCCGATCTGCGCGACCTCGACACCGGCGGCACGTACGACGCCGCGTTGCTCATGTTCGCGGTGATCGGCTACTTCCCTACGAACGACGATCTGATCCGCGTCCTCGGCCGCATCCGAGCCCATCTCGCCGGCGGCGGCCTGCTTCTGTTCGACTTCTGGTACGGGCCGGCCGTCATCGCGCAACGGCCCGAGTCACGCGTCACCGAGGTGATGACGGAGCAGGGCCCGGCGCGCCGCACCGTGACGCCGGAGCTCGACGAACGCCACCAGACCTGCGACGTTGTCTACGGCATCGAGTCGCCGGACAGACCGGCGTTCACCGAGCGGCACCGGATGCGCTTCTTCTTTCCGATGGAGCTCGAATTGCTACTACAGGTCACGGGATTCGAGATGCTCTCGCTCTCCGCCTTCCCCACTCTCGACCGGCCTGCGGACCAGTCGGCGTGGAACGCCTACTGCGTGGCGCGCGCGGGCTCCAGCCGCCACTCCAGCAGCGGCGCGAGCTGACCGGGCGGCGAGTAGCCTGGGAACGCGCGATCGACCAGGCCCGTCTGCTGGACGTCGAACGTCAGGCGAATCGGGTCCGGCAAGAGCTCGCGCCCGTTCGCGATCGCCGCACCGATGAGCAGTTGATAGGGCCGCGCAGCGAGGAAGTTCGCCGGAATGACGGCGGTGGCGATCCATCGCCCCGCCTCGGCGCGGGCAACCGTCTCGTGTCCGTTGTGCACCGCCTCGAAAACGAGCGTTTCCTCGAGATCGAGCAGCCGGAAGAAGACGTGCAAGCCGAGCGTCTCTCTGAAGACCTCGAACCCAAGCTCGATCTCGAGCGGCTCTCCGTTGGCCACCAGTTCCACGTCACGGCGGCCCTGCAGCAGCCGGATCGACTCCATGCGGAACGCGGGATCCGCCGGGATCGCGGCGAGACGCTCGGCCACGCTGTCACGGCCGGCGAAGCTGCTGGAGTGCTGGAGGTACTGCGTCACGATCGAGGCGGCGTCGCCACGCGACACTACCTGCCCGTTCTTCAGCCACACCGCGGTCTGGCACAGCGCCTTCACAGCGGGCATGTTGTGGCTGACGAAGAGCACCGTCCGGCCGTGGCTCGCAACGTCGTTCATCTTGCGCAGACACTTCGCCTGGAACGCCGCGTCGCCAACGGCGAGCACTTCGTCGACGACGAGTATCTCCGGCTCCAGGTGTGCGGCGACGGCAAACGCGAGGCGCATGTACATGCCGCTGGAGTAGTACTTCACAGGCGTGTCGATGAAGCGCTCCACCTCCGCGAAGGCGACGATCTCGTCGAACCGCTGCTTGATCTCGCGGCGCGTCATCCCGAGGATCGCGCCGTTGAGCTGCACGTTCTCGCGGCCCGTCAGCTCGTTGTGAAAGCCGGTGCCGACCTCCAGCAGGCTGGACACGCGGCCACGCACGAGAATCCGCCCCGAAGTGGGTTCCGTGATGCGGCTGAGAATCTTCAGCAGCGTCGACTTCCCGGCGCCGTTCTGCCCGATGATCGCCGTCGCCTCACCGTGCCGGACGTCGAAAGAGACGTCGCGCAACGCCCAGAGATCACGCTCGGGAGAACGGTCCCGGCGACGCAGCAGAACCGTGTCGGAGACGGTCTCGCGGAACGTGCGTTGATCGAGTTTCGCGCCGATGCGATACAGCTTCGAGACGTTCTCGATCCGGACGGGGAACTCGCTCATCAGATGACGTCCGCGAAGACCCGCTCGAGCCGGCGGAAGTAGACGCTGCCTGCGAAGATCAGCACCACCGCCACGACGGCCGCCCACACGAGCCCCGATGTGGCGATCGCGCCGCCGAAGATCGAGCGGCGAAATGCCTCGATCACCGGCGCCATCGGATTCAGGTTCACCATCCACCGGTACTTCGTCGGAACGACGGAGAGCGAATAGACGATCGGCGTCGCGAACATCCAGATCTGCATCACGAACGGAATGGCGTGACGCAGATCGCGGTAGCGAACGACGAGCCCGCTGAGCGCGATGGAAAGACCCGACGCGAACGCGAGACACACCACCATCGCGAGCGGCAAGCCGTAGATCAGCCGGACGTCCGGAACGAAACGGTAGTAGAGGAATAGCGGCAGCAGCATGACGGCCGCGATGAAGAAGTCGACGAGCGCCGTCATGACAGTCGCGGCAGGAATGAGGATGCGGGGGAAGTAAACCTTGGTCAGCAGGTTGCCGCTGTTGATGACGCTCATACTGCCGTTCGTCACCGCATTCGAAAAGAAGGTCCACGGCAGGAGGCCGGCGAAGGCGAATAGCGGGTAGGGAATGCCCTCGGACGGAAGCTTCGCGACGCGGCCAAAGACGAACGCCAGAACGATCATGCCGAGGAGCGGCTGGATGAGCGCCCAAGTGATGCCGAGGGTGGTTTGTTTGTAGCGGACCTTTACGTCACGCCAGACGAGGAAGTAGAGCATCTCGCGATATCGCCACACCTCGCGGAAGTCGATTCCCCTCCACGCGGACGAGTGCTGGATGACGATGAGCGGCTCCTCGGCCATGTCACGGAGAGTACCATCGCCCGTCAGAAACGCTCGTAGTGATCGAAGCGCCGCGCGTCTTCGCCGCGCTTGCGAAGCGCGACGGCATGCACGTTCTCGATCGAGCGGAAAAGAGCGTCGTGCTCCGGTTTCGGGTCGCGGTCGGTACGGGCGATCGGACGGAGGCGCCGCTTGATCTCACGCCGCAGACGCAGGCTCGTTGCCACGGGCGCCTGGAACCTCAGTGCCTGGAGCAGCTCGTAGTCGCGATTCGCGAGGATGAAACGGACCACGGCGTTGACGGCGGGATAACCGACGTCGTCCAAGACGATGCATCCGCCGGTCTCGAGCATCAGGTCGATGAAGAAGAAGTCGACCAGCGTGTGATCGAACGTGTGCCAGCCGTCGATGAATGCAAAGTCGAAACGCCTTCCGTCTCGCGCGAGCTGCGGGAGAACGGTCTGCGACGGCTCCTCGATCAGCGTCACCATCGAGTCGTACGCAGCGCGCGCGACGAGATGCATCCCCGCGCTACGCCAGCCGGCCGTCTGGTGCGGATCGATCGTCACAAGACGCGCGTCCGCACCATTGCGATGCAGCGCGTCCGCGATGCAGAGCGACGAGACGCCGAATGCCATCCCCACTTCGATGGCCTTCGTTGCTCCGTTCGCGGCGATGGTCTCGTAGATGAGCTCGCACTCATCGCGGGGAATGAACGAGTCGGCAGCGGTCTCGGTGCCGTCGGGGAGCCGGGTGCGGCGACTGGCCAGCAGATCCTCGACGAGTGGGTGAATCGCCACGAGCCGGAAGAATAGCTCACCTACAATCGTCGTCATGAATGCCGGCCTGGTGTCGACCATCATTCCGGTTTACAACCGTGCGGCGCTGGTGCGAGAGGCGGTAGCGAGCGTCGTGGCGCAGACGCACCGGCCGATCGAGATCATCGTGGTCGACGACGGCTCGACCGATGACACCGCTGCCGTCGTCGATGCGCTCGCACGGGAACATGCCGGCATCTTGCGCGCGGTTCACATCCCGAACGGCGGGCCGGGACGCGCTCGCGAGGCGGGACGCGCACTGGCGCACGGCGAGTTCATTCAGTACCTCGACAGCGACGACGTCCTCCTCCCGAAGAAGTTCGAGCTGCAGGTCGCCGCACTTCGCGCGCATTCCGAGTGCGACGCAGCTTACGGTTGGACGCGTGAGCTCGATGCCGCCGGGAACCGCGCGTCATTGCCACGCAAGCGGACAGGCGAACGGATCGAGACGATGTTTCCGTCGATGCTGACGTCGCGCTGGTGGGACACGCTCACACCGCTCTACCGCAGCACGGTGATCGATCGCGCGGGAGCGTGGACCGACCTGCGCGCCGAAGAGGATTGGGAGTACGACTGCCGGATTGCGGCGCAGGGTGTGCGGCTCGCCTACGTGGCCGACTGGATCTGCGAAGTGCGTAT